>JAQVOS010000048.1 GCA_028702495.1 Bacilli bacterium | reverse complement strand
AAGGTGATATAGTGTATAATAATAGCCATAAAAGGGTGATACCATGTTGAATTTAGTTCTATATGAGCCAGAAATTCCTCAAAACACGGGTAATATTTTAAGAACCTGTGTTGCCACCAATACCGTTTTACATTTGATTGAACCTTTAGGGTTTCGAATGAATGAGCAATCCTTAAAACGCAGTGGTGTAACCTATGGAGAAATGGCAAAATATATCATTTATCCTAATTTTGACGATTTTCTTGCAAAGAATCAAGGTGAGTTTTACTATTTAACCCGCTATGGGATGAAGAACATTTATGATGTCCATGTAGAAGATTCTAATAAAAATTACTATTTCATATTAGGAAAAGAATCGACAGGAATCCCTCTCTCCATATTACAAAAAAACATCGATCGCTGCATTCGCTTACCCATGAATGAGCAAGTTAGAGCCTTGAATGTTTCTAATGTTGCTGCGATTATTTTATATGAAGCCTTAAGGCAACAAGGTTTTCCAGGATTATCTTGGTTAGAACCTGTGACGATGAAGGGCCCCAATCACTTATTAGACAAATGAAAGGAAGCACATCATGAAACAATATCTCGATTTTTTACAACACATATTAGATCATGGTTCCTTAAAAGATGATCGAACCAATACCGGAACAATCTCTTGCTTTGGTTATCAAATGCGGTTTAACCTTCAAGAGGGGTTCCCCCTTTTAACAACCAAAAAAGTTCATTTGAAATCGATTATTCATGAATTGTTATGGTTTATCAAGGGCGATACCAATATTAAGTACTTGGTAGAGCATGGGGTTCGGATCTGGAATGATTGGCCATATGCAGCTTATCAAAAACATCCTGAATATCAAGGGGAGACCATGGATGAATTCATTGAAAAGATTAAGAGTGATGATGAATTTGCGAAAAAGCATGGAGCATTAGGGCCTGTCTATGGTCATCAATGGCGTCACTTTGAAGCAGATCATGGAAAATCCATCGATCAACTCGCATGGGTCATTAGTGAAATTAAACAGAACCCTGATTCAAGACGTCTCATTGTCAACAGTTGGCAAGCAGCAACCATTGATGAAATGGCTCTACCTCCCTGTCATTTGTTGTTTCAGTTTTATGTTCAAGATGGAACCCTATCTTGTCAACTTTATCAACGAAGTGCCGATGCTTTTTTAGGAGTTCCTTTCAACATTGCCTCATACGCCCTCCTCACAATGATGATTGCAAAAGTTTGTTCACTTAAAGTGGGCGATTTTATTCATACCATTGGGGATGCTCACATTTATTTAAATCTTGTGGATCAAGTAAAAACACAACTGATGCGCACTCCTAAAGCCCTCCCTAGCTTGCGCTTTGCACGCAACATTCAATCCATTGATGATTTTACCTACGATGATTTTATTCTTGAGGACTATCATCCCGATGCGGTCATCAAAGGGAAGGTGGCTGTATGATTGCTCTCATTGTTGCTTTAGGACCCAACAATCTCATTGGTAAAGGAAATGATCTTCCTTGGCACTATCCCGAAGATTTGCAATATTTTAAAGAAACAACCCTTCATCAAACGGTTTTAATGGGAGAAGCCACCTTTTATTCAATTGTAAGTCGACTTCACAAACCACTTCCAAACCGAAAATCAATCGTTGCAACCTTGGATCCAACCTTTCATTATGATGGGGTTCGTGTGATTCATGATCTCTTTTCCTTTTTAAAAAATCCCCCGAAGGAAGATATCTATATCATCGGTGGAAAGCAAATTTATCAGTTATCACTTTCTTATGTGGATCGGATGTATATTACACATGTTCATAAAGAATATGAAGGTGACATCTATCTGAATGGCATTGATTTTACTCAATTTGATTGTATTTCACGACGTGATCAAGGTGATTTATCATTTTGTATCTATGAAAGAAGGATAGCTTCATGTTAACCCTTATTTTATTGATATTAGCCATCATTGCAACTTTTTTCTTTGTCTATTTTTATGAAATCCCCACCTATGGGATGCTCTATTGGACCATTCCTTTATATGTTGTGGGATTCATGTTGGCATTTTTCATTCTATTTTTATTACTGCTTTATATGACTACGATTGTTATCAAGCCTGATAAGAAGTTGGCACGTTCCAAGCCATTTTATCAATTCTTCATCAATATGACTGCTGAATTTTTAGTATGGTTTTGTCGTTTGGAATTGGTTGTTATCAATAAAGAAGCCATTCCCACCAATCGGACGTTCTTAATGGTGAGTAATCATCAATCCATGATAGATCCAATTGTATCCGTATGGGCATTTCATGAATTCAATCTCACCTACATCATGAAAGATAATATCATGAAAGTTCCTCTCCTTGGAAGGTTTCTTTATGGGGCAGGCTTTCTTCCACTCAATCGGAAGAACAATCGCAAAGCCCTAGAAACCATCATCACTGCTTCGAAGCGTATCAGTGAAGGGATTCATCCCATTGCCATTTATCCCGAAGGAACGCGAAGTAAAGGGCCTAAAATGAATGATTTCCGTAATGGAGCCTTTAAAATTGCTCAAAAAAGCAAGAGTGCGATTGTGGTCATGGTTTTAGATCCTACTTATATGTTTAAACGTCAATTTCCTTTTAAACGCACAAAAATTCTACTAGACATCATTCGCGTGATAGAATATCATGAATATGAACATATGACCACCAATGAACTTGGAGATTGGATTCATTCCATGATTGAAAAGCGTCTCAATGAACGTCGCGAAGAATTTACATGGTTACAAACAAAAAAGACTAAAGCTCTAAAATAAGCTTTAGTCTCTTTTTATTAAATGATGATTTTGATTGAGTGCTTCTAGCATAATGTCATCATTTTCGACACGAAAATAGGTAATGGATCCATTATCCATGCGATGACGAAAGGTAAACCCTCCATCGATTTTAGTGAGGAGTCCTTTAATGACATGAGAGTGGGCGACCACTAGAATACGTTTTCCAGGATGAATGAGGGCGATTCTTTTCACAGCGGTTTCAACGCGCATTTGAAGGGAAGACGCATCTTCCATCGCTATGATCTCACCTAAACATATGCGGTCAAATAAATCTTTTGTTATAAGTTGCCCTTCCGCTTGTCCAAATTCTCGTTCAATAAAAGCAGGTTCTATGATGAGGGACAACTTGGGAAAATATGACTGAATGATTCGAGCTGTTTCTTGGGCTCGAATTAAAGGACTTGTGAGGATTAGATTCCAATCTTCTCCTTGTTCTTTTAAAAATGAACCCAACTGATGGGCTTGTTTTCTTCCTTCTTCATTTAAAGGATTGTTAATGATACCTTGAATTCTCCCTTCAAGGTTCCAATCTGTTTGTCCATGGCGAACAAAACCAAAAATTGTTGTCATAATAACCTCATTATTATAAGATGTATCTATTATAGTGAATAAGAGTTCCTTTTGTCAAGAAAATGATTGAAAATGTCATGAACTTAAGATTTCATCGAAAAACATTGAATTATTGTCCGAAAAGTTATATAATAATGAGGTATGATACATACAATGAAAGGAGAAACGCATATGATTCGTTTTAGTCGTAGTAAGGTTTGGATCATTTTATCCTTGCTTTTACTATCTATTGTCATGATTGGTTGTAAAAAACAACCAACGCTCGCCTTTGAAGACACTGAACTTACGGTTGTTGAAGAAGATGATTTTACTTTAACTCCCATCATTCAAAATCTTGAGGGGACAGATCTCGTCAATTATACTTTGGATGTCAGTGGGATTGTGTCTTATTCAAATGGGACATTTACTGCTCTAGCAGAAGGGTTGTGCACATCACAGCTTCACTAATAGCTTATCCTGATGTCAAGGTAATTATCACCGTGACGGTTGAAGCGAAACCCATCGAGGTGATTCACGTAACATCAATTACCGTAACTGGAGATAATACCATGGTTGAAGAAGATGAGCAAACCTTAACGGTCGCAGTTCTTCCTAGCAATGCCGATGATAAAACAGTGACATGGTCAACCAGTAGCGCAAGCATCGCGACTGTTACTAATGGCGTTGTTCTAGCTGTTGCTCCAGGGAGTGTTACCATTACAGCAACCGCTCATGATGGATCCGGGATTACTGGAACTATAAATATTACCGTAAGTGCTAAGCCAATAACAGGTACAGTTACGCTATCAGGTGATAAAACGGAAGGCTATATCGGTGATCAAGTGACTCTTACAGCACAGGTCGAAACGAATGCCACAGATAAAATGGTTCAATGGACTGTCGATTCTGCAAAGGCAACAGTTGCGAATGGTGTTGTCACTTTAGTTACATCAGGCACTGTTGTTGTTACTGCAACTCTTACAGCCAATGCAACGATTGTTGATACCTATACCATTACGATTTATGATAAAATAACTAGTATCACCCTAACTCCTGCCAAGAGTTTCTATGCGATTAATGATACAGAAACTTTGACTCTTGCCATTTTACCAGATACTTCAAAAAAACAAGTAACATGGGCATCTACTGATGCAACCACAGTCAGTGTTACAAATGGTATGATTCAATGCTTAAAGGCAGGAACTGCAACCATTACTGCTACTGCAACCGATGGCTCTGGGATTATTGGAAGCGTTGAAATTCGTGTTCTAGACATAGATATGAACCAAACCCTTGCAGATCCCGCCGTTTCAAGTCTTACAGCAGGCTCTGAAGTAACCTTTGGTGGTATGAAGTTTTATGCAGGTGTTAATGCATTTGCCACTTTAACTGAAGCCATTTCTCATGCAACCACAAAGATGTATGTTGCTAGCGGTAGTTATAGTGATAATATCACCATTTCTAAAAATGATTTTCAACTTATTGGACCCAATACTGACATTGATCCAATCCAAGGTGTTCGTCTTGATGAAGCCATCATAACAGGAAAAATCACCATTGCGAGAAGCCTAAAAAATATTCTCGTCACTGGATTTGCCTTTACAGGTGAGGGAATGGTTGATTGCTTAGGCCTTGTGGATGGGGTTGAAGTGTCTTATAATAAAGTTTATGACACAAACACCGATGTTGCTGACTGGATAGAATCACGAACAGAAGTTGAAGCTGTTTTTGATTTCTGGTCTATTCAAAATGAAGAAATTAGAAATATTACGATTTCACACAATCGTTTTGATAATGTCAAAGAAACAAACGCAAATGTTGCCCGCAGTATTAATGTCACTGTAACCGAAAATGGTTTCTACAATTTCGGTAAGGATGCATTCCGTGGTGAAGGCGGATTCAACTATGGCGTGTGGACCTTTGAAAATAACGAATTTGTAAATGACGTTCAAGGTGGAAACAATGGTATCTACTTACAAAGCGTCAGTGGTACATTAGGAGATGTCGTCCACACCATTGTCATTCAGAATAATCTCTTTAAAAACATTGGATTAGTGAGTGGAGCTTCTTCCTATAATTGTGCCATTTCCATTAGAACCTATCAAGAACAAGGCCTCCAACTCGATATTTTATACAATACTTTTGAAGATTGTGTCAACTTCTTGAATCTAAGAAATAATGGCGCAACTGCCAACACTTTCGCATCAAATATCAATTATAATAAGTTTATGGGAGTACCAACAGGTGTATATCATCGCAATATCCGTCCCGGATCCAGCGATACTTCCACCTCCAATCCTCCACTTACCAATATGGATTATAACTACTTTGAAGATAATGATGGGAACCCCGTTGTTGACTTATCTATTTATGCGGCGAAGTTTATTGATTTGGCATCTTATGCTAACAATTATGCCACAAAAGCAGAATATGAAGAAGTATTAAAGGCCTTGAGTGGCGTTGATTATACCATTGTTGTTAACCCGGAGTGGGCTGAACTACCCATTAATACCAAAGTTTTCATGAACAACTTCACTTGGACCATTGGCATCAATGCATTTGCTTCAATCGAAGCAGCCCTTGTTGAAGCGGTTCCTGGTGATGTCATTAAAGTGGCAGCAGGTAATTATGATGTTGCTCTCACCATTAATAAAAATGATATTACGTTACTAGGTGCCAATTCCGGTGTTAATCCAGTCTTGGAAAACAGACAAAATGAAACCCTTCTTTCCAAGGAAATCATCGTTGAAGAAGGTATTAGTGGGTTTACACTAAACGGATTTGAACTTACAGGTGCTGCAAGAGTCGTTTTACGTAATAACACTGCTAATACTACCTTTAAGAACAACGTATTAACAGGAACAACTGCAGATGGCGTCATTCGTGGGCCAGAAACAAGTGCTGAAAAAACAACGAATGTCACTATGAATAACAACTATAGTCCATTGTTCTCGAGCTATCGTTTTGGTTGGTTCTTTAATGTTGATGGATTAGAAATGGTTGGAAACAGTCTAACTTGTGGAACCGCCTATGATTTCCTTAATGTGGGTGGCGTTCTAAAGGGCGACGTTATCATCAGTGGCAATACTTATATTAACTCGCTTCAAAGTTTCCTTTATGTAAAAGGTGTTGGCGTGATGAATGCTACCATCGAAGGAAACTATGTTGAAAATACACTTAACACCATCATTGACTTTAGAAATATGGTTGAAGATGGCGCGGTTGTCTTCACAATTCGCTATAATGTCTTTAAAGATGCAGGAAACGTTTGGTGTCCAATTCGAGTTCGAAGTGCAGGATATGATGCCAACGATACCCTTACTATTAATGTTGAGTTCAATCAATTCATCGATAGTTTTTACTTTGAAGCTGGTAATTTCTTTATTGAAAATCCAACTTACTCGACACAAGTGGATCCATTTAAGAAAATTTATACCATCGGACGGAACTACTATGAAATTAATAGTACTGTAATAACTGAACTCACAAGCAGTCATTTTACTGAAGCGGCGATTTCATTTGATACTGCTTATACTACAATTGGTGAAGTTCCAGTATATGAAGTGGAGAACGAAGTGAAACCTACAGCTATTCAAATTACTAATAAAATCACCGAAATTGGTGCATTTGAAAATCATCAAATTCTCTTTAAAATCACACCAAGCGATGCAACCAATAAAAAAGTTGCTTTCTTCTCGAGTGATGTGACAGTAGCTACTGTTAGTTCAGCTGGCCTTGTAAGTGCAAAAGGTGGTGGAACTTGTATCATTACTGTTTATAGTATGGCTGATGCAACTATTCTTGACACATTCACGATTGAAGTCATTCCTGTTGAACGCATTGAAGTACGTTATGATGGAAATGCCGTCGTTAAAGTGGGTGAAAATGTATCCCTTGAAACCACCTATTTAGGACCTGATTCCAATGTGACCATGACATTCACATCCTCCAACACTGATATTGCAACAGTGAGTGAAACTGGCGTTGTCACAGCCGTTGCTCCTGGAGTTGTCTTAATTACAGTAAAATATGGAGATATTGAAGCAATTGTTGGACTCACAGTTGTGAGTGCTACAACCCCACTCAGTGACATTTTACAGTTATTTGCTGATGCCAATAATGGCATTGTTGAGGATAGAACCATCGTCTATATTGGAAGCGATGATGGATCTGCTGATTATCCTCATGATATTTATAATTCTGCTAGCGATTATTGGGCTGCAGTATTACCTTCTGTCACTCCTAATATGCTTTCAACCACAGCTCCAAACTATGATGGACGAACCATGGAATCGATTGAATTTATCGTTATTCATGATACAGCCGGTTCTGGATCAACTTCAACTGCTTATGCAAACTCTCATTGGTGTACTAACCCAACGAACACTGGGTCATCATGGCATTATACCATTGGTAATGATGGCATCTTCCAACAAGTCGAAGACAACATCGTCACTTGGCATGCTGGAGATGGTGCAAGTTGGGCCACTTCAACAACCCTATATGACACAGGAGTCGCTTATGAAGGCGAACGGCCAATCGTGACTGTTGAGGTAGATGGTTATTTCTATATTAATGGAAAGAAAACATTGGTGTTAGCTCCAGTAGGAACGACTACCATCAACACACTAGGAATGGTATGTTTCAAAGGAACAAATGGAAATTATGTCATTCCAACCACCCACATTACTTCTGGTTATGGAGGCGTGATTGCTGCTCGTGGTGGAAACTTGAATGGAATTGGTATTGAAACCGCAATCAACATGGGAAGTGATGCTTACTTGACTTGGCAAACAACTGCGAAGTTTGTTGCTGGATTACTTGTAGAACATAACTTAACACCTGATCGTGTATGGTTCCATAACAATTTCTCCAATAAACCTTGTCCAAGAAGTATGATTACTTCAGGGCATGTCGATGAATTCCTTGAAATGGTTTATATGGAATATGAAGTGTTAAAAAATTATTCTGACTATACCGTTACCTTTACAAGTTCTCATCCAGAGATCCTTGATAATAGTGGCCGAATTGTCAGCGCTCCAAACTACACAACCAATGTTACCTACACTATAACTGTTAAAAAAGGTGAAACTCAAGAAAGTATCACTTTAAATACTTTAGTTGTTGGTAAATACAACTAATAGAATTAATCCCATTGAGTCATTCTTAATGGGATTTTTTTATAGCTTATCAATTAATGACTTTAAAAAATACGTAAAACGTGGTATAATAAAGAGTAAATCAGTTGATGATAGCGAAAAGAGGAATCAATTTATGCGAGCCGTTGATATTATTATTAAAAAGAAAGAAGGATGTAGCCTTACCAATGAAGAAATTCATTTTATGATTCAAGGATTGGTGAATGGAACCATCCCTGATTATCAAATCAGTGCCCTTTTAATGGCCATCTGTTTTCGAGGAATGAATTCATTAGAACAATTTGCCCTTACTAAAGAAATCCTATATAGTGGTGAACAAGTTGATTTATCATCCATCAAAGGAATTTGCGTTGATAAGCATTCTACTGGAGGAATCGGTGATAAAACCACCCTTGTGATTGCTCCCATTGTCGCAGCATGTGGCTTAAAGATTGCAAAAATGAGTGGACGAGGACTTGGACATACGGGTGGTACTCTCGATAAACTAGAAGCCATTCCTGGATACCAAATTAATATAAAAAGTGAAGACTTTTATCGACAAGTGAATGAAATTGGTATTGCTGTTATTGGACAGACAGCCAATATCACTCCTGCTGATAAGAAATTATACGCCTTACGTGATGTGACTGGAACGGTGGATTCAGTGGGACTCATTGCTTCTTCCGTTATGTCAAAAAAACTGGCTAGTGGTGCCCATAGTATCATTCTAGATGTTAAGGTGGGCGATGGTGCCTTTATGAAGACTCTTGATGAGGCAAGAGTATTAGCCAAAGCAATGGTCGAGATAGGCCATGCCTTTGAACGCCAAATTATTGCTGTTTTAACAGATATGGATGAACCCCTTGGCGATATGGTTGGCAATAGCTTAGAAGTCATTGAAGCCATTGAAACCCTTAAAGGCAGAGGTCCTGCTTCTTTTAGAAAACTTTGTTATTCATTATCTTCTGAACTTCTTGTTATGACTGGAGTTGCTGGCAGTATGAATGAAGCAGAGCAACTCGTTCAAGAGACCATTGATAGCGGAAGAGCACTTCAAAAATTCAAAGAAATGATCACTTATCAAAAAGGTAATCCTCAAGTTGTCGATGATTATTCCATTATGGGAACCGCAAACGAAAGAATCATTGTGAAAAGTACCGAAAGTGGTTACATAGAACGCGTGGAAGCTTTAAAAATAGGTGTAGCAGCGATGGTCCTCGGAGCTGGACGTGAAAATAAAGAAGATGTCATCGATCCAGTTGTAGGTATTGAAATTCATAAGAAAGTAGGAGATTCTATTGCTAGTGGTGAGGGACTCGCCACTTTATATACCAATGGGAAAAATACAATGGATGCTTATAAGATGGTTCTTGATGCCTATCATATTTCATCCAAGCCTACCCAAAAACAACCTTTAATTTTAGATATCATCAAATAGACAGGTGGTTTTTTCATGAAAGAAAACAGTATTCAAAATCCAATATATCGCTATAAAAAACTCATCTTTATCTTCATCATAATCTTATTGACAGTGATTGTTGCGATGGCGAATAGTGATGACATTGAAAATGCTCTTCAAAAATTTTTTCAAATTGATTTTCTTTCAGTTGTAATATTAATTGTTTTATTAGTCATTCATATGATTGCTGATGGGATGCTTTTAAAAATAGGGATTGATGATCCACACCTTGATCATAAGAAAGCTTTCATGATTAATGCAGCGGGATGTTTCTTTTCAGCAATTACCCCCTTATATATCGGAAGTTATCCCTCGCGAATATATTATTTATATAAAGAGAATGTCCCAATTGATAAAACCCTCTCAGCATTAACAATACGAGGATTAACTTATCAAATCGTTATCAATGTCCTTGCTATTGCTTCGCTTTTTTTAGTCGATGGAATCAAAGCTGTTGCTGGAGGATACATGGTCTTTCTGATTTTGGGACTCGTGTATAATCTTGGGATTGGATCAGTCCTCATTCTCATTTCTGCTTCAAAACGTTTTAATGAATTAGCAGTTCGATTTGTAAAGAGATTGGCTCTCAAATTTTCCTTTATCAACAAGAGAAAAGGTGAAGTACTCGAAGCCATTCATAATTATTACGAGAATACTCGTCGAATATATATGGATCGTCCCTATTTCTTAAAAATTATGGGGCTTATGACCCTAAAAACAGTGGCTTTTTATATCATACCGATTGTCGCATTTATGGGCTTGAGGGTAAATATCTCGACCATATGGATTGAAGTGTTTGCCATTTCAACCTTAATTGCGATTATTGCGAGTGTTTTTCCAACACCTGGAGGAATGGCATCTTCTGAGGCAGTATTCATCCTCCTTTATGGATTGTTTATTATGAGCGATTCGACTTTACAAGCAAGTATGCTTATATGGCGTTTGTTTTCATACTATTTAGTGGTATTAGTGGGATTGGGTGCAACCTTATTCCTCCAAACCAAGGAACCTAAAAATATTACACTCATGAGAGGAGTCAAAAAATGAACGTATTAAATTTTGTCTTTTTAGCAATCGATATTAAACTTGAAGTTGTAGGTTCACAGCTCTTAAGTGTTTTGGCAGCGGTTATCGTTGGAGCTGCAATAGGATATGAACGAGAACTTAAGAATAAACCGGCAGGGTTACTAACATTTACTCTCGTATGTGTCGGTAGTTGTTTGTTGGCTATTTTACAAAAGAATATTGTTGAAGCAGCCATTGTTCGAATCCAAAATAATCCTGAGTTAGTAGATACACTCAAGGTTGATGAAGGCCGTATCATTGCTCAAGTCGTAAGTGGTATTGGTTTCTTAGGTGCAGGAACCATCATTCATACAAAAGCAAATGTTAAAGGAATTACCACAGCAGCACTCCTTTGGGTGGTTGCTGCTTTAGGATTACTTATTGGAACGGGTGGCTTATATAACTACATTATTGCCTTTTTGACTGTTATTATCATTCTCCCTGTTTCTTATTTGTCGCGTCGAATCGGAGAAAAACTAATTCAAACTCGAAAAGTAAGACGCATTCGCATTGTTTTTGAAGAAGAATTCGAAAAAGCGATTTTTGATAATCTAGCATCTCAAGGCGTTGTTGTTCGTAAATCATTTTTGACAAATAAATTTTTAAAAGACAATAAGTACTTAAAAGAAACCATTATTTACTTCAGTGTTCCTAAAGCAAGAACCTTTGAAGAAGTTGTTAATCAAGTTTCGCAACAAGAATATGTTTATGAAGTAGAAGAAGCATGAGTTTAGAGGGATTCAAAGATTATCTTTGAATCCCTTTCTGATATATAAAAAATCTTGATTTTTGACATGCGATGCGGTATAATAAACGAGTGAATTATGCCACTGTGTTGAAATCGGTATACAAACTTGACTCAAAATCAAGCGCTGAAAGGCATGTCGGTTCGAGTCCGACCAGTGGCACCATATAAGAACGCCAACTTTGATACAAAAAATATCAAAGTTTTTGTATTAAATAGGCTTGTTTTGGAGAAAAATAGGCTAAAATAAGAGAAAAAGTTCTAATATCAGTTAAAAGACGATTATTAGAGCTTTTTTTGCTTTTATTCATGTAGCACTATTTAATTATTACTTGTTTAAGACTGCACTATTTAATTATTACTCGTTTATAATTGCACTATTTAATTATTGCTTGGTTAAGATTGCACTATTTAATTATTGTTTGTTTGAAATCGCACTATTCAATTATTGTGAAATTTGTCCAAAAAAGTGTAGCCTATCCATCTCAGTTTGTGGGACATAATTATTATGTATTTATAAAATGTATCAAATCTATTATGCGAATGTAATGGAATGGTAAACTCGCTATCTTTAGATTATAGCGTGTACAGCAAGTCAGTTTAAATCTCCTTCTCTCCACCATATTTAAAGCATAGGTTTGATACATAACAAGTATTTTTTGTTATTGTTTTCAAGCCTTTTTTGTTGCGAAAATAGGGAGAAATATCCTTTCTTCCTTTTGTATACTAGTCTAGTAGGCTTTTAACAAGGAGTATAAACTAGGCTTTTTTTATAAACTCATACTGCTAAAACACAAAAGGTCAACAAAAACATGAAAGATAGATATATGATCAAGTATCAATTAATGTTATTTATGTTTATTATAGCTTTGGTCTCACCTCAATTATGACACCACGGTGGTACAAAATGTA
>JAQVOS010000047.1 GCA_028702495.1 Bacilli bacterium | reverse complement strand
ATACATATTGCCACCCCTCAACAGAAGGATCAAAGTCGATATAGATTTGTTTAACCAGCACTGGGGTTGGATTTGATACATCAAACAATGAGACATTGATTCGAAAATATCGGTCAATTTCTTTCTTGGTTGTGGGGGTTGCTCCTTCGGATTTTGCCCATCCACCAATGACTAGCGTTTTCTCACCAGGTATATCTAGGTTTTGTGATAGACTTGCTAAAGCATATTCTCTTGCATCTGCTGATCCTAACACTTTAATACATTGATCACCTAATATACTACCATAAACGCTAGTGTTTTCACCACTCATATCATAAATTGAGGTGTTTGTGCTTAAATACCACGACATTAAAGTACCTGGATTAGCACCATTTGTTTCGAAAGAAGCGTTTTCAACCATATTCTTTCTAGTCTCTTGATATCCAGAAACTAGTTGAATATTATCAAAATATGCACTTCCTCCACTACTATAATTTGCCAAGTGAATCTGAACGTTTGTATTATCGTTTGCGACACTAAAACCAATCTCAACATAGTGCCAATCATTATCATTGTCTACACTTGTAATTGCATCAATATTACTGATTCCCACCCCTTCAATACCAATATATACATTATCGGAAGCAGTGTTATTTCTTACATAACCACTGATGGTATGTACACCTTGGTCGAGGGTTATTTGTTGATACAAAGAAGCTGTTGCGCCATTTGTAACATGAATTCTTCCCGATTGAGCACCATAAATACTCATTGTGTCACTGGCTTCAAAAATACAGTCTGAATAACTTCCAC
Organism: Bacilli bacterium; assembly: GCA_028702495.1. Lineage (GTDB taxonomy): Bacteria > Bacillota_I > Bacilli_A > ML615J-28 > CAG-698 > JAQVOS01. The sequence continues at coordinate 12,057 of JAQVOS010000047.1, read as the reverse complement.
TATTCACATCGACGAGCCAACTGGTAACACTATTTAACTCATACTCAAATCCATGATTTACTACTGGATTAATTATGGTATTTTGGGGTGTTGATTGTTCAATTAATTTATGATTATTATTGTAATTAGGAATACCATTATAATTGGTATAAATAGCATTGTATTCTACTTCTCCTACTTCTCCTACTTCTCTTGTTTTATATAAATTAAGGTATCTAAAAAATTGGGCAGTGCCATCACTATCCAGAAGATTGACTGTGTGTCCATAGTCGTCAAATAAATATATGATATATTTACCAGCTTGATTCGTAATTGTTGTCTTCTTAAGATCATAATCATAGAGTAACTCACCAAACTTATATGTCTTACAAAAGCTTTCAATCGTTGAGACTTTAAAATCAGTATAGCTATAAATTAACTTTGCACCATTGGTTTCATTTGCTTCAACCATTCGTACATCATTATCATATGCATAATTAATGGTGTCCTCTAATTGTAACGAACTTGAAGTATCATAATGCTTATAATATGTCACTGTATTTAATTCATATCTTACGACATCCGCTAAGTATTCTGTATATGCATAATTCACTCTTTCTAAAGAGTAGAAAGAATTATTTTCCTGTTTAATCATGAGAGTTGTACAGCTAAGCATATTAGAATTATAGGTAAATACGATTTTATTGCCACTGCAATCATAGATATAATCTATCTTGTTTCTATCAGATAATCTAACAATTTTTATACTTGAGAGATTTTCACTAACACCTTCACGATTCTTTGATAAATCTGCTATTTCATATAAATAACCATCTATATCAAAATAATACTCTATATTGTCCTTCGTTTTAATTATATACTCCAAAGTTTCTATAGTCAATATATTGCCACTTCCATCTTCAGCTATATATTGATTGGTGGTATCTGTTTGAATGAAATGTGTTTTTAGTCCACTACCATCCATAGTATAGAAACTGCTTTGATTGATTGATGTGTCTTGATATACTCTTATATGATAGTTGGTTTGCCAACCATTTCCATAGCCAAGATTAACATATCTATTCTCATCACTGTAAATGAATGTTAACCCTAGTGATTGTTTGCTCGTCGCAAAATTGAAATCACTTCTTGTAAAATATAATTTTCCAGTAAGATCGCATACATAGCCTGTTCCTGCTGTTCCTGCAGATTGAGAGTTATATGTCCAATAATCTTTTATTCCTCCTGGTTCCAAGTATCCGATTTCTAATACGGGTACTGGTCTATTTGGCACACTACCTTGATAAACAGAATTTGTGTCAGATGAATAGTCTGTGTCTTGTATAGTGAATCCTGGAGTATTATATGTTCCCGCTTCGTTCCAACTCTTTACGACACTGGTGATATCAAAACGATACTCATTGTCTATCCCAATGATGTGATAGTCAATGATTTGGGGGTCAAAGTCTGGTCGAGTTTGCCAAGTAACCTCAGTATAATCAAAATTTTCATTGTTTTTATATAGATTGATTTGCTTATCTGTAGTACCTGTATACTTTGTCAGTGTCAAATAAGAATAAGTAATAATATTATCTCTAACAATGGTCGGAATTGTAAAATTCAATAATCCTCTTAATTCTGGTGCGTCTTGGGAAGCAAGTAACATGGTCAATGAATTTGAGTAATTGATGTTGAGAGTTTGGTCTTTGACGTATGTACTATTAATTGTAAAGCTGTTACCACCACTCGTAATGGTTGGATCTATCTTAATTGGATAAATCGCTTCTTTAAGCCATTCATTATTAGGCAGAAGCGTAACTTTATAAGTATTAAGTGAAACTTCATCGACTTGAATCTTCACATTGTCTGACATATTATCTTCTTTATCTATCATGAATAAATAAGCAAATTCAAAAATGACTTCATTTTTCTCATTCATGAATATATAATTACCATCAATACTAGTTAATTTTAACCCATTTAGTTCATACAAAAATGATATACTGTAATCAGGAATATATTCATTAATGATAATATTTTCCTTCACATCATTTCCAGATAATACATACTCTAGATCAACACTTTTTTGAATACTTTTGTATAATAATGCTTGATTAACAAAAGGTAATTCTTTGATATTGGTTGATTTATTAGTACTACTATTAGTAGTACTATTTTCATAGGATATTTCAGAATTCTCAACATTTAAAATATTCCAATTAATTTGATATTTTTCTTTTGATAATGTGATACTCTTATCTTTTCCAAAATACTGAGGAAAATATACTTTAATATCATTGTTCTTATTGACGAAACTTTTTGTTTCCTCATCATATACCAATCGATTATCGATATCTTCTAATTCGCCATGATTGTTAAAATGAATTACATCATTATAAAGAGCAACCTCATACGTACCATCAATTTTTTTGAATGTCTTTGATGATAACTCTCTTTTGGTGATGTCTTCTGATACAATTTCAACATCATATATATCAAATGATGAATCAGTTGTAGAATCATAGTCTTCTTTTTCTACTACCTCAGTAGTAATTGGTTCACTATTTGCTGAAATCTTAATTAAATTCCATGGTAAATAATTACAAAACATTCCAATTAATACAATAAAAGATAGAAACTTTTTCCATTTGTTTTGAATGTTCACAATAGCAATAATCTCATCATTACTAATCCCATTTTTCAAACGTCTTTTAAATAATTTCATTTTTCCCTCCTGTTTTTTACATATTTTTTTATGCCGACTCAAGTATAAAATAAAATAAAACGTTTGTCAATAGGATGCTAAAAAATAAAGAATATATTTCTACTTATTTTATTACATTATGATTCTATATAGTGAATATAAAACATGTTTTTAATATTAAGGACCTCAAAATGCAATTATAAAAGTTAACGCTGGAGATAGTGATGAATATCGAAAGCGAGTAGACTTTCTTTATGATTTCTTAGATAAAAATGGTTTAAAAGTAGATAAGCAAAATCGCAATCCTTCAAGGTTATCAAGAATGCCAGGAGTCACTAGAAACGGTAAAGAACAAACATTAATCGCAACAAATATCGGTAGACGTGATTGGGGTGAATGGATGGATTTTGTTGAAGGGATTAGTGATGAGCTTCCCAGTCTAACTTATCTTGCTGATGCATTAAGAAATCCAATAATTCTACCAGAAGAACTAATAGGAGGACTTTTAAGAGTAGGACATAAGATGATTGTTTCAGGTTCATCAAAAGCTGGAAAATCATTCTTACTTATAGAACTTGCTCTAGGACTTGCTTGTGGCTCTTCTTGGCTTGGATTTAAGTGTAAAAGTTCAAGAGTTCTGTATGTAAATCTAGAAATTGATAAAGCATCATGTATTAATCGTTTCAAAACAATAATGGATGCAAAAAGCATTGATGTAAAGTATGCAGATAATATTACTATTTGGAATCTTCGTGGTAATGCACTTCCAATGGATCAACTTGTACCAAAACTGATCAGAAGAATCAAAAATCAAAACTACTCAGCTGTGATCATTGATCCAATTTATAAAGTAATTACTGGAGATGAAAACAACGCATCAGATATGGGTAAGTTTTGTAATTACTTTGATAAGATTTGTTTAGAAACAGGATGTTCTACTATTTATTGTCACCACCATTCAAAGGGTACACAAGGACAAAAGAAAGCTCAAGATAGAGGTTCTGGTAGTGGAGTCTTTGCACGTGATCCAGATGCTATCATCGATCTTATTCAACTTGATACAACTCCTGATTTTATTTTAAAGTATGCAGCAACAGTAAATTCAACTGCATGGAGAGTCGAGGGTTCACTTCGAGAGTTTCCTAACTTTAAGCCAGTAAATTGCTGGTTTAATTATCCTATTCACGAGATTGACACTAAAGGTGTGTTATCTTCAACTTTTGTAGAAGGATCAAGAGATGCAAATTTATCAAAGTCAGGAAAAAGAAAGCAAACAAAAGAAACAAGAAAAGAAGAACTAGATGATGCTTTTACTGCTGTTTGTATGGGTAAAAAGTCTTGTCAAATTGAAGAGTTAGCTGAATATATGGGTTTAAGTGAAAGAACCATTCAAGCAAGGCTTCAAGAATTTAGTGAAGATTACATTTCAAAAAAGAAGGAAGTGCATAAATTATGAGCTTGAAAGAAATGAAAACAGCAATTTCTGCAACAGTGCAAAATGAAACAAATAGGAGATTTTCCCTATCTGCACAAAATGCAGAAAATAGGGGAAATTCCCTATCTGCAAATTACGCAGAAAGGGCTTATATATATGACTGCGCTTCGCTAACGCACGCTGACGCCTCGTTTTGTTGGAAGGGGCTTAAAAGCCGCCCCTTCCCAAAACAAAGCATCAAGAGGCAACTTCCTTTTTTCCAAAACAAATATAAAGGTGGTGTGTGAATATGAAAATATTTTTATTGCTTGATCCCCCTAGAGCAACAGCTCAAATGCAAAAAATCGCAGTAGTTCATGGAAAACCTAAAATGTATAAACCGCCTAATGTTCTAAAAGCTAGGAACACATTAATATCTCATTTGAAACCATTTAAACCTAGTGATCCACTTGAAGGTCCGGTAGAACTTCATGTCACATGGTTATTCCCAAGAGGAAATAGACATAAGCACTACGAATGGAAAATAACTAAACCTGATACTGATAATCTTCAAAAGATGTTGAAAGATTGTATGACTGAAGTTGGATTTTGGAAAGATGATGCACAGGTAGTTGTAGAACATATTGAGAAATTATGGTCGAATGAACCTTGTGGTATTTCTATTACTTGCGAAAGTTTAGCAACAAAAACAAAAGAGGTACAGACTTATGACTAATAAAGAATATCTATCACAAGTGTACCATCTTGATTTAAAAATTAAACAATTACAGTTAAGGTCAAAGGAATTTGAAAGACTATCAAATACAGTACCAGGTTCAAACTATGATGGAGTTAGAGTTGATGGAACTCGTAATCAAGAAGCACCATTTGTGAAGTGGTTAATAAAGAAAGATGAAGTAGATGGTAAAATAACAGTTCTACAAAAAGAGTTGGAAAGATTAAAAGTTGAAATACTACAGGCTATAGAAAAGTTAGAAAATGAAGACTATAAGAATGTCTTGATTATGCGATATCTAGATAAACAGACTTGGGAGAAGATGGCAGAAAATTTGTATTGTTCTACATCAACTGTCAAAAGATGGCACAAAAGTGCTTTAATATCTATTAGAATTATGTAAAAAGTTATATAATATAATAGAGAATCTTGTGTGCTAATTCAAACACCAAACTCAATGTGTATTAATTATTGGGAAAAGCATTATAAGTTTACTCATGTAAGGATTCATTTTATAGTGGGGTGTTACATTGAATTATACTAAGAGTTTTGAAGACTTGTTAAAGTCTTTAGAAGACAAAATTGAGTATTTGAAATTATTAGTGAAAGAATCTTTGGATGAATCAGTTCGTTCTAGTATAAGAATTCAAAAAATTAATAGTATCTCAGTTATATTGAGAGATTTGACAATTGATTCAGGGAATCAGCAATCACTAATTTCAAAATTAAATATTAAACATTTATTCTATTTCCAATACAAAAATTTTGTCTTGGCTGGAAAGAATAATTTGGTTCCCAACTGTCTTTTGGTCGGATTTAGAATACAAAATGATTCTCTTTATTTTTATCCAATTTTAGATTCCGACAGTAGACTATACTTTGGAATTATTGAATGGTTAAATGAAGTAGTATTGGACGATAAAGAGGAAAAAGATAATTTAGTAACAAGGTATGAAATAATTAGAGCAATTTCTGATAAAGAAGGCGCGCACACCGATAAAGACTATGATCCTAAATTTTACAAGATAGGCATTGCCAATAGATTAAACATTCAGTATGAAATCGATGGTCAAGTAAAGAAGTCAGAAAACAATATTTATTATGAAAGTATAATAGCTATCGCTAATGAGTTAATTAATGCATATAGTTTGTATAAAACTATTGAAGATATAAATAAGACTACTTATGTGGAGAAAAACATGTTTATCGCTGAAAAAATATATTTATCAACAAAAATTACTGGTTATAGGTATAGTTCATGGTTGCAAGGAGATGATTCTTCAGGAAGAGCAACACTAAATATACTTAATTTTGAAAGCGAAGAAATTGTGAGAAAAGTATATTATGGAGAATTAGAAAGACATGTATTTAGAAGAGATAAGGAAAGTATTCAATTATTCTTCATTAATTTTGATAACTACCAATCTGAAGGTGTAGTTATCAATAAAAAAGAGCCTTTTTGTTTAGTAGCAATTAAGAAAAAGAAAAAAAAGTATCTGATGTTGAGTGGTTCAACAGTTTCAGAGTACTCAAAACTTGATTCTAGTTATTTTTTATTTCCTGGTAAATCCAAACTTATTAAGAAAAATATTGAATCAACGATAAATCATATTTTTGATATTATTGGAATAGATACTATAAACATTTAGCCATCATTGTTATAGTTTTAATGTTTCCAATTATTTATTCATAGTCAATGATATTTAAAAATGTTGACACTATGTGAACCACTATGAACTGTTGTGAACCATTGTAAATAAATTAATAGTGTGGTATTATTATAATGAGGAAAAATTATAAAGTGCTAGAGGTCAAGGATGAGAGTCCCTGACTTTTTTTATACCAATTTTTATAAAAGGACTGATGCTATGCCATACAAACCTAAACGTGGTTGTCAATATCCAGGATGTAATCAATTATCCAATAAAGAGTATTGCTTAGACCATCAAAAAATAATGGCGAAAATATATGATGATAATACTAGACCACCTAGTCACAACAAGAAGTACGGATACCAATGGAAAAGAGTAAGATTTCGTTATTCAAAAGAGCATCCTTTATGTGAGATGTGTTTTAAGGAAGGTAGGTACACTAGACTAGATGAGGTTCATCACATCATACCTGTTAGTAGAGGTGGAACCAATGACACAAGCAATCTTATGAGTTTGTGTAGATCATGTCACAACAAGATTCACATTGAGTTAGGTGATAGGAACTAGGGTAGGGGGGTCAAATATCTACAGCTTTTGCCCTAGACAGCGGCGCGGGGCTTCGTGCGAGTTTTTTTCATTTCAAAGGGGGTATTAACCATTGGCTAAAGATGGTACTGCTAGAGGCGGTGTAAGAGTTGGTAGTGGAAAGAAACCGACCACAAAAAACAAGAAAAATATTCTTAATGCAAAACTACATGATATAAATGATCTACCTAGTCCAGAAGAGATTGAAGGTATTGATGTACCACCAATTAAAGAGTTTTTGAAAGCAAAGCAAAAGAATGGTAAGGACCTCTTAGCTGAAGACATATACAAACAGACATATGCTTGGCTGAAAAAGAGAGGTTGTGAAAAACTTGTATCCACTCAACTCGTTGAACAATATGCAATGAGCGTAGCTAGGTGGATTCAAACAGAAGATGCGATTTCAGAGTATGGAATGTTGGCAAAACACCCAACAACAGGAAATGCAATTGCAAGTCCTTATGTTCAAATGGCTCAAGCATATATGAAACAAATCAATGCGACTTGGTATCAGTTATATGTAATTGTAAAAGATAATGGTTCTGATGATATTGACGAGTTAGATGAACAAGATTTAATGATGGAAAAGTTACTAAATATTAGAAAACGATAAGATGCCCAGAAGGCGTCTTTTTATTTAAAAAGGAGAGAAGCTATGTTTGAAAAAGTTAATCCAAGCCATCCAGATAAATTGGCAGATAGAATTGCTGGAGCTTTAGTTGACTTAGCATATCAAAAAGAGAAAAATCCTAGAATTGCTGTTGAAGTATTAATAGGTCATGGAAAGTGTCATATAATTGCTGAAACATCTGTATCAATTGAACTTGAAAAAGTACAGGAGATTGTATCAAGAATAGTTGGAGATGTTGATGTTGACTACGTAGAAGTTCCACAAGATACTCATTTAGCAAAAAACCAGTTTGATACTATTAGATGTGGTGATAACGGAATATTCAAAGGTATGCCACTCACAAAGGAACAAAAGAAACTATCTCATATTGCAAGACGAATCTATGATGACTATGAATGTGATGGTAAGTACATTATTGATGGAGATAGATTAATCATTTGTCAAAGTAATGCGAAAACAGTTGACTTGAAACTCAAGTATCCAAATGCAGAAATCAATCCTATTGGAGATTGGACTGGTGGTATCAATGTAGATAGTGGTGCAACGAATCGTAAACTTGGTTCGGATATGGCAGACTCCGTTACTGGTGGTGGACTTCATGGAAAAGACCTATCAAAAGCGGATGTAAGTATTAATGTGTATTGTTTTATTAAAGCCCAAGAAACAGGTGCTCCAATTGAACTTTGTTGTGCAATTGGTGATGAAACAATCGACAGTATTCCTTATTCTGAAATTGTAGAGATTACACGTGAGTACATTTTTGAACTTGGTGGTTTTGAGAAGTTTGCTGAGTGGGGTTTAGTGTAATGGCGAAAACAACAGTAAAAGAATTCAAACTAGTGAATGTCGAGTTGTTAGTGCCTTACGCTAACAATGCAAGAACCCACTCAAAAGAACAATTAAAGAAAATACAATCATCGCTAAGAGAGTTTGGCTTTGTGAATCCTCTTATTATTGATAGAGCATATAACATTTTAGCAGGTCATGGAAGACTTATAGCTGCCAAAGCAGAAGGCTATGAAGAGGTACCATGTGTATTTGTTGAGGACTTGACTGAAGCACAGAAAAAAGCCTACATCCTTGCTGACAATCGTATGGCACTTGATGCGGGATGGGATGAAGAACTATTGGCTGTCGAACTTGAAGGTTTATCAGACTTAGGCTTTGATTTATCGCTAACAGGCTTTGATGATAAAGAATTAAATGACTTATTCAAAAAAGATGTTAAAGTAGAAGATGATGATTATGATTTAACTTCTGCTCTAGAGAAAGCATCATTTGTTGAATACGGAGATAGATGGATCGTTGGACGTCATGTTCTTTATTGTGGTGATGCTACAAACACTGATGATGTAAATAAACTCATGGATGGTAAGAGAGCAAACTTGCTTTTGACCGACCCGCCTTACGGTGTTTCATTCACAAGTTCAAGTGGACTTAAGATTAAAAATGATTCACTTAAAAATGAAGAGTTTTATAAGTTCTTACTTTCAGCTTTTAAGAATATGGTTGATCACTGTGAAAATGGTGCATCGGCTTATTGTTTCCACGCTGATACAGAAGGATTGAACTTTAGAACAGCTTTTATTGACGCTGGCTTTCATTTGGCTGGGTGTTGTATTTGGGTAAAAGACTCCCTTGTACTTGGAAGATCCGACTATCAATGGCAACACGAACCCATCCTTTATGGTTTTTTACAAAATGGAAAACATTCATGGTATTCTGATCGTAAGCAAACTACGATATGGAATTTCAAAAAGCCAAAAAGAAATGAAAATCATCCAACAAGTAAGCCACTAGATTTATTATCTTACCCATTACAAAACTCTAGTCAAGAAAATGCTATTGTATTAGATACATTTGGAGGAAGTGGCTCAACATTAATGGCTTGTGAGTTTTCCAATAGAATATGTTTTATGATGGAACTAGATGAAAAATATGCATCAGTTATCCTAAGACGATATGTAGACAACACAAATGATGGTGATAATGTTTATTGTATTAGAGATGGTAAGAAAATCCTTTACAATGAAATAGTAAAAGCAGTTGAATCAAATCCTGATTATGCACAATAAATATAAATAAATTACTTGATAATTAACCCTTTTTGAGTGATATATATAGTACCCATAAAGGAGGTTAGAAATATGGCAGTAAAAACAATAGAAGAGCTGAAACAAGAATTAAAAGAAATGTGTGAAAAAACGGACACCAGAATTTCTAGTATGGAGTATCTTATCAAGTATTACATGGAATCACTACATTGGACAGAAATTGAATCAATCACCTATGCAATAGGTTTATTCAAGAATGGAACAATACAACAAATCAAATTCATTGGCAAGGATGGTGAGACTTTATGAAAGTAAACGAAATAGAGTTACAGAAACTTAAAGCAAAATATCCGGTTGGAACTAGAATTGAGTTAGTTGAAATGGACGATATACAAGCTCCACCACCTGGAACACTTGGTACGGTTATTGGGGTAGATGACATTGGATCATTATTAGTAAGATGGGATAATGGAAGTAGTTTGAATCTACTTCTAGAAATAGATCATTTTAGAAAGCTCGACACCAATGACTGATAAAATCAAAGAACAAATTCTTAAAATAAGAGATACAGGTCGAACAAATATGTTTGATATTGTTATGGTTCAGAGAATTGCATATGAACTCAAATGCTATGAACTAGTTGAGTACTTGATTACAAACAAAGGAGAATACACACATTTCATATTAACAGGCAAATAAAAGATTAAAGCTTGTAATGAGAAGAGTCACTTAAGTAAGTGGCTTTTTATTTGCTCAATATGGAGGTGGAGGCATTGAGAATACTTAAACATTATAAGCCCACAAAGTTCAAAGCCAAGACTTCCAAGTATAACAAAGAAATGGCAGATCATGCAGTCAGTTTCATTGAATGTTTAAAGCATACAGATGGCATTTGGCATGGCAAACCTTTTACATTAATTGATTGGCAAGAACAAATAATAAGGGATGTATTTGGAGTTCTAAAACCAAATGGGTATAGGCAGTTTAACACAGCTTATATTGAGATTCCAAAAAAGCAAGGTAAATCAGAACTTGCAGCGGCAGTCGCGCTTTTGCTAACTTGTGGAGATTTTGAAGATGGTGCGCAGGTTTATGGATGTGCAGCCGATAGAAATCAAGCAAAAATAGTTTTTAATGTTGCAAAAAAAATGATTGGTCTATCCAAATCATTATCAAAAAAAGTAAAAATTATCGAATCAAAGTATCGAATTGAGTATAAAGATAGTTTTTATCAAGTTTTGTCAGCTGAGGCATATTCAAAACATGGGTTTAATATTCATGGTGTAGTATTTGATGAACTACATGCCCAACCGAATAGAAAACTTTATGATGTAATGACAAAAGGTTCAGGTGATGCAAGAAAGCAACCATTATTTTTCTTGATTACTACTGCAGGTGATGACATCAATTCTATTTGTTATGAGGTGCATCAAAAAGCAAAAGACATCTTGGAAGGTCGAAAGGTGGATCCAACTTTTTATCCAGTTATCTATGGAGCAGAAGAGAGTGATGATTGGACTGATGAGAAAGTTTGGAAAAAAGCAAATCCATCGCTTGGCATAACAGTCGATATTGAAAAAGTGAAAGATGCATGTGATTCTGCAAAACAAAATCCCGCAGAAGAAAACACATTTAGACAACTAAGGCTTAATCAATGGGTAAAACAAGAAAAACGATGGATGCCCATGTTGCGTTGGGATGCCTGTAAAAATGAGTTTAATCCTGATGATCTTAAAGGAAGAGTTTGTTATGGAGGGCTTGATCTAAGTTCAACACTTGACATAACTGCATTTGTCCTTGTGTTCCCTCCGACAATCGATGATGACAAATATTATGTTCTACCATATTTCTGGATTCCTCAAGAAAACATGAATTATAGAATTAATAAAGACCATGTTCCATATGATATATGGGAAAATCAAGGGTATCTTCAAACAACTGAAGGAAATGTAATTCATTATGGATATATAGAAAAGTTTATCGAAGAACTTGGGAAAAAATACAACATCAAAGAGATAGCCTTTGATAGATGGGGTGCTGTGCAGATGACTCAAAATCTAAACTATTTAGGGTTTGAAGTTGTTGCTTTTGGTCAAGGTTTTAAAGATATGAGTCCAGCGACTAAGGAATTAATGAATCTAGTTCTACAAAAACGACTTATTCACAATGGACATCCAGTTCTTAGATGGATGATGGATAATATTTCTATTAGGACCGATCCAGCTGGTAACATCAAAATGGATAAGTCAAAGTCAATTGAAAAAATAGATGGTGCTGTAGCAACAGCAATGGCTTTAGATAG
>JAQVOS010000046.1 GCA_028702495.1 Bacilli bacterium | reverse complement strand
TCTTATCGGTATATATTTCTCTCATACTATAGCTTTCAGCATAGGCTCTCATAAGAATGGAGGCATACATTTTAATCTTTTCGAAGTCTTTTTCTGTCTTCATACTCTTAATCATATAGGTTTGATATAAAGCGGAATAAACACGCTTGAGGTTATTACCAACGGTCGATGCAAAGTTGCCAACGAGTTTTACCATGCGATCATTCACAAAATCAAGTTTTTCGATGGATGTTTGTTGGTCAATCGTAGATGTCATTTTTGAAATCTCGATGGTATAATAGTTTTCTTTCGCATCACTATAGATGTCAAACATCGTTTTTGTAAGCAGTGCTAAAAAACCAATGTTAAGAAATATGACAATGAGTAAGTACCCTCGTATTTCCTCAATGACTGCATCAATATCAGTAGTGATGGTAATTCTACCCACAATTAATGAAATAGATGAATAGAAAAAGGCTAATGAAACGACAAGAGCAATGATGAGAACCATGGCAAAGACAATCTTCATATTCATTGTTATTTTTTTCTTGGATCCCATAAATTAATCCTTTCTACGATTTGTAAATACATTATAGCACAAGTTCTACTAACAAATCAAATGTTTTTCTTCCAAACAATTCGCTTCATGAGTAAAATCTTACGATAATCACCTTTTTGCTCCTTGGAGATTTGTGGGATTTCAATCATGCCCCTCCCACGGGTTACAATATTTTCTACGGTTAATAAAGCAGCTTTCGCTTTTTCAATTAGTAAGGCTCCAATATCAAGTAAATCTGATTCAGGTAAGAATTCACGAATTTCCGTTTTTAAAAGCATCAAATTGACATGAATCGGAACGATGACATCTACATCTTTTGATAGAACCAAACGAAAAGCTTCACGTGTTACACGAAAGGATTCACTTGTTTTCATCTTTTGATCTTTGATGAGGCGATTCAGTCCATCAGCAAAAATTGCATACAAATGGTTGTACTTCAAATTTTTTTGATATAAATTGGCTTGGACCATGTTCTCATTAGCTAAAAAGACCATGTTTTTATGTTCATATTGCGTATTAACTTCATCAACAATGCTATCAACAATGTTGACAACCGGAGTACTCACGTGATCCAATAAGTCACGACAATATTCAACAATCGAATTGGATAAAGTGATGATGAGTTTTACTTGGCGCAATAAGAGGTAATTCAAGTTCTTTTCGACTCGCATTTGAATTTCTTCTTCAGGAAGACCTTCATACTGAGGACAATCAGGATCATAAATATAAATGAAATGCTCGTGAGGAAAAGCATTGGCAAGATGATTAAGAATGGCAATATTTTCAGTATTCATATCAAGAAGACCAATGGGAGTTTTTTTCATAGACATCACCTTCCTTTATTTTATCATAAAGTCTTTCTTTTCACAACAAAAATATAAAGTGTGACTTACATCACACTTTAATTTTTTTATGATTCGACTCTTAGTGCTTCAACTGGATCTTTTTTTGCAGCAATCGAAGCAGGGATAAGTCCTGAAATAAGGGTCAATATGACACTGACCACCACAAGTAAGATGGCATGTGTTGGTGATAAATCAGCAATGTTTTCCATGTTCTGAACTGCACTGGTTAAATATTGATCAAGAGGAATATTGAGTAGGGCTGTCACAACGACGCCAAAGACACCTGCTGCAAAACCAATCATCATTGTTTCTGCATTAAATACACGCGTTATGTCTTTTTTTCTTGCCCCAAGACTACGAAGAACGCCAATTTCTTTGGTTCTCTCAAGGACAGACACATAGGTAATGATGCCAATCATAATGGAAGATACCACGAGTGAAATCGCAGCAAAGGCAATGAGGACTATGGAAATTCCATTTACCAAACTTGACATGATGCCTGTGAATTGTTCAGCTAAATCACTATAGACGATTTGATCTATTTCTTCTTTATCAGTGTTGTAAGCATTGAGATATTCCTTCAATTCTTCTTTTTGGTTAAAATCACCCGCATAAATCGAGATGTTATCGGGTATTTCGAGTCCTCCAATACTTTTAAGGGTGTTCTCTTTGGTGTCGCCAAAGACGAATGGATTAAATGCAAGCCCCGTTTTCACATTGGTATCAGCCGCTTGTTGAGCGAGAACAATATTTGAAGTAAGTGATTGACTAAATACCAAATCATTTAGACGACTGTCATAGGCAATGCCTTCCCCTAGGAGTAAAGAGGATACTTGATTAGTTCCACGCAAGATTCCAACAATCTCTAGTTTTATGCCGGCATTATAAGCAGTCGTCAAGTCAGAGACAACTTGATACTTGGCACCATCATATGTATAAAAATCGTTGTTTCGGGCTGAAGCGAGTTCCTTGCCAATGATGGAACTGTACTCGATTTGTTCCAGAACGGGGATGCCCAAATCGAGGAGAATGTTTTGGTTGATGCGATGTTGTTCATCAACAATTAAAACCACATCGGTCGCCTCTTTTGGCATTTCTCCACTAATGATTTCAAATTGAGTGAGTAAATACTCAGTACTACTGGGAAGAACTGACCAATTAAGATCCTCTGCATCAACCGCCTTGACCCCACTATAGTTTGTTAGAAGATTGAACATACTCGCATCATATCCAAAACTGATGCTTTGATACAAACTACTATCCATTGCGCGAATATAGTCGATGTAATCAGCAGTGATCTTATTTTCTCTAATTGGAATCCGTGAGGACGCAGGATCATAGGGGTATACAAAATCATTAGGTTCGGGTGACTCTTGGTTTTGCATGTTTTGAAAGGTCTGCATATCAAAATTAAACGAATATTGACTCACGGTGAGCGGCATTCCTGATAGGGACTCTTTTTGTAGTTTATCAACTTGATTCCCAAAGCCATTTGAGATGGATAAAACCAAAGCAACGCCAATGATTCCAATTGAAGCAGCCAAAGTGGTGATTAAAGAACGAATAAGTTTTGTTTTGAGATTATTAAATGATAGTTTTAAGGCAGTCCAAAAACTCATCGCTGTCTTTTTAGGACTATATACCAAACTAGAGGGCTCAATGAGGGCTGGTTTTGAATCATCAATTACTTTTCCATCATAGAGCTTCACGATTCGATCAGAATACTCTTCTGCTAAAGTAGGATTATGTGTTACGATTAAAACCAAATTATCTTTAGAAATTTCCTTGATTAAGTCAAGGATTTGTACACTTGTTTTGGAATCCAGTGCCCCAGTAGGCTCATCCATTAAAATGATATCAGGATTATTGACGATGGCACGAGCAATCGCAACGCGTTGCTTTTGTCCTCCTGATAGTTGACTAGGTAATTTATACATGTGGTCTTTTAATCCCACACGTTCCAAAACATGGATAGCTGCCGTTCTTTTTTCACGAACAGAAACGCCACTTAATGTTAATGCCATTTCTACATTGTCGATGACGGAGATGTGATTGATGAGATTGTAACTTTGAAAAACAAAGCCAACACTATTATTACGATAGGAATCCCAATCACTATCCTTAAAGTTTTTGGTTGATTTGCCATTAATGATAAGATCACCACTGGTATAACGATCAAGTCCACCAATGATGTTGAGAAGTGTCGTCTTTCCACAGCCTGAGGGACCTAAAATGGCCACGATTTCTTTTCTTTTAAAAGATAAAGTTACTCCATCAAGGGCGGCTTGACGGAAATTATCTGTTTCATATATTTTAACAATGTTTCTAAGTTCTAGCATGATGCTTCCTCCTTGTTCTATTATACACCATTTTAACAAATAAATATATATTTTTTTGAATTTTCTTGAAAATAATGCTAATATGACATTATTATATCATTCATTCCTAATTATACCTTAATTATGCGTTGTTTCATATTATTACAACCCAATTTAATAAAAATTGTGTTATAATATATCTAGTAAAACCATTAAAGGAGGACTTTTTTATGGCTCTTTCCATTGCCTATTCACCTGAGGTTCTAGAAGCCAAAAAACACTCACACCCAATTGTTGCTCTAGAATCAACCATTATTTCTCATGGAATGCCCTATCCACAGAATGTTGAAACGGCTTTAGAAGCTGAGGACATTCTCCGCCGCAATGGTGTGACTCCCGCTACAATCGCCATCCTTAAAGGAGTAGTGAAAGTGGGTCTCACCCGAGATGAAATCGATTATTTAGGACGTCAAGGTCTAAGTGTCATGAAAACTTCACGACGTGATCTACCTTATATTATCCTAAAAGGGCTTGATGGAGCTACCACCGTCTCCGCAACCATGTTTATCAGTGCCCTAGCGGATATCGCCGTCTTTGCAACCGGAGGAATCGGAGGCGTCCATCGGGGAGCAGAAAATAGTTTTGATATTTCTGCCGACTTGGAAGAACTTGCAAAAACAAAGGTTGCAGTCGTATGTGCTGGAGCCAAATCGATATTAGATCTTGAAAAAACTATGGAAGTTTTAGAAACCAAAGCGGTTCCTGTCGTGGGTTACAAAACTCATATTCTACCTGCTTTCTATACATCTGATAGTGGTCTTGAAGTGAATTATCAACTCAATCATCCTCAAGAAATTGCCCAGTTAATGAAAAATAAATGGGATTTAGGTTTAGAGGGTGGCGTCATTATTGCCAATCCCATTCCTCAAGAATATGAACTAGATTCTGCTATCATTCATCAAGCGATTGAAGAAGCTTTGAAAGAAGCCAAAGAACAAGGGGTTCATGGAAAAGAAACCACTCCCTTCTTACTTCAAAGAATCAAGACAATTACCGGAGGAAATAGTCTTGCGGCCAACATCAAACTCTTCTACAATAATTGTCTTCTCGCTAGTCTCATTGCGAAAGAATACCAAACTCTTCTATGAAAATCCTTGGACTTGTTCTAGAACTGAATCCTTTTCATCACGGACATACCTTTTTTATTGAACAAGCAAAAAAACAAGTCAACCCTGATGTAACAATTGCTGTTCTTAGTGGGAACTATGCCATGCGTGGTGAAGTGATGGTGGTTGATAAATGGACCCGTTCAGAACAACTATTATCGTTTGGAATTGATGTTGTGATGGAACTCCCTTATTTGGGAGCCAATGGAAGTCGCGATTACTTTTGTACAAATGCAATCAAAATTCTAACCATGATGGGAATGAACCATCTTGCTTTTGGGGTTGAACTCGATAATCTCAATCTCCTTCAAACAATGAAAAATCTTCAATATTCTTCTTACTTTGATGGACTGATGCAAACTTATATCAAGCAAGGATTATCTTATGGTGGAGCTAGTAATAAAGCGATGATGGACTGTTCTGAAGATTCACTTCTTCGAACCCAATTTTCTCTTCCTAATAATACACTAGCCATCGGA
The DNA here is from genome assembly GCA_028702495.1 of Bacilli bacterium. Lineage (GTDB taxonomy): Bacteria > Bacillota_I > Bacilli_A > ML615J-28 > CAG-698 > JAQVOS01. The sequence continues at coordinate 7,508 of JAQVOS010000046.1, read as the reverse complement.
TATCTCCATGCTCTTGATGAGCTGAATCCGACGTGTGGCCTTACCCTCATAAAGCGTATCGGTAACGAGTATTATGATACCACGTTGAGTATGACGCGCTATCAGAGTGCCACTTCACTCCGTGAGTGCCTTCGAGGCGGAATAGATATTACGTCTCATGTCGCCGTTCCAAGTGTATTTGCAAATCCCGAGCTCATCGAAGAACGTTTGTTTCAAGCATTACAATATGTGTTTGTAACACAACCCCTCGAAACCATTGCCACTTATCTTGGCATGGATGAAGGAATTGAACATCGCTTCCAAAAGTTTATTTTTGAGAGTAACGATTATACCTCATTCATTACGAATATTCAAACCAAGCGCTATCCCATCAATCGAATTCGACGCATGATTTTAAATATTTTATTACAAATACCCAAACAATTAGAAAAACAATATCATACTTATCAACGCATTCTTGCCATCAATGCCATCGGAAAGAGTTATTTAAAAGGGCTTTCCAAACAAATCAAGAAAGAAATCATCACTTCTTTCAAAAATCAATCGGGACTCCTCATTGACATTGAATTAAGGGCATCCAAACTATATGGATTATTAGTCGGAAATTCTACACTTTATTTGAAAGAATTCCAAGTACCACAAGGGGGAACATCCACATGAGAATAAAACAAATACGTGAGGCCATCGAACAATTAGTCGATACCTCACGTCACCAAACCCTCAAAGAGTTAAATGCCATCAAACACATTGGAATTGATGATGAGAAGAAAAGCGTCATTCTCATCATTACCATTGGGGCCATCGGTGGACAAGCTGAACACAATTTAAAGAAAGAACTAGCTCGCACCATTAAGTTAGGACTTGGCTATCGAGGAATTCGCGTTCAATTTGAGGAAGAAAAGCGAATCATCAGTAGTAAAACCAAATTTATTTTAATTGCATCAGGAAAAGGAGGAGTCGGTAAAACCACGGTCACCGTAAATTTAGCCAATGCTCTCGCCCGATTGGGGAAAAAGGTTGCCATTATCGATGCGGATATCCATAGTTCAATGGTTCCCCGTATGATGGAAATGAATATTATTCAACCTGATATTACCGAACAAGGACGAATTCGACCTTTTGTAAAAAATGGAATTGAAGTCATGTCTACCGAGTTTTTCTCTGAACATGGAAAGCCGATTCTATGGCGTGGAGCCCTTATCAAATCGATGCTATCAAACTTCTTCTTCCAAGTCGATTGGTCCCCAGAATTGGAATATGTCTTAATTGATATGCCCGCAGGCACAGGGGATACGATGAATGATATTTCTGAAATCATTCCGTCAGCTTTGGTCTTGCTTGTCACCACACCTCATCCTGTTGCAATCGAAATTGTGATTAAAACCGGAATGGGCTATCGCGAGTTACATCATGAACTCATTGGGATTGTTGAAAACATGGCTTTCTTTGAGGATCCTACAACAAAAGAACATCATTATCTTTGCGGAAAAGATGGAGGATTGTATGCAGCTGATGCCCTACAATTAGAAATCTTGGCAACTATTCCGATTGCAAAGCCAAAGAAAAATTTTATTATATTTGATGAAGATGAAGTGGTAGGAGAAATATATCACGATTTAGCAACACTTATCAGTATTCAAAATTAAAAAAATGCCGAATTACTTCGGCGTTTTTTTATTCATGATGATGACAAGAGCATTTTCCGTCTTCTTCTTCACATTCTTCATCGCATTCACATTCTTCATCGCATTCACAGTCTTCATCACATTCGCATTCTTCTTCGGAGAATGAATGAAGTGTTTCTTCGACGAGTTTCCACTCTTCATCATTTTCAATTTCGCTCAGTTCACCAACAGATCCATCTTCCATAGGAGTGTAGCATGCTGCCAACACTTCCACATTGTCATCTTCATCTTCACTTCCTACAGGATAGAAAAGAACATAACTATGGTTAAATTTGTCTGAATCAAAAGTGAAAAGAATTTCACACAACACTTCATTGCCTTCGTCATCGATGTAGATTAGTTTGTTTTCATTTTCCATAAGTTTTCTCCTTTATAACTTTTATTATGAATGATATTTCGGGGCTGAATCTAGATAAGTTTGTAAGATAATACATGCTGCTAATTTATCAACGTGGGTTTTCCGTTTTTTTCGACTGACGTCGGCTTTAATCATTACTTGATTAGCCATCCTTGAGGTTAAGCGTTCATCGATTAAAACAACTTCAATGGCAAGGGCTTCTTCAAGCATTTTTTTGAAATCAAGGCTGTATTGAGCTTGCGAGCCTATCGACCCGTTCATATTTTTAGGAAGTCCGAGCACAATTTTCTTGGCTCCATGTTCCTTCACTACCATTTTAGCATATTCAAGCGCTTCTTGCAATTGATTTGTTTCAAATCGGAAGGTTCCGATGGGATTGGCCAATATTTCTAAATAATCACTGACTGCAACACCAAGAGTCTTACTTCCTAGATCAAATCCTAATATTTTCATAGGGCTCCTTTCACTGCTTCTCTTGCCTTTGCAAGGGATACATCAATTTTTTGAACATCCTTTGCTCCAGCTTGAGCAAAATCATTACGACCGCCACCATTTCCTCCAGCTGCTTGAGCAGCTATTTTTACGAGGTTTCCAGCATGAAGGCTCGCAACTTTATTTTTACAAATAAATACGATTTTGTCTTCTTGGACAAGTCCACACAAAATAACACCATTAGGTAATTGATTGCTTAGGCGGTCAATGGCCTCCTTTGCCACTTCACTCGCAACTCCGTTTAATCGAAAGATGAGCGTAGGGATTCCTTGAATCACTTCTACTTTTGATAGGTAGGGAGTAATATCTAATGTGGATTGTTCAATTTTTTTGCGATTAATTTCCTTTTCTAATTCTTTGGCGGTCGTACGAAGATTTTCTAGTTCTTCACGTTTACTAAGAACAAACTCATAACTTTCAACTTCATGGCCTGCAACAGCCACACGAGGCGCTACAACAATCCCAATCGCTTTTGCTTCTTGTTCCATGGTATCAATCCGTTCCCGTATAGCCACAATGTCATGCTCAATGTTTTCTAAAGAACGATGAAGTTCGGTTGAAATTTGATCATGGGTGGTTCCTTCAATCCGATAAATACCTGAACCTTTGGTTTCAATTGAAACAATGGCCATTTTACCGATGTCTCCCGTATTGCTAACATGAGTTCCTCCACAAAATTCTTTGGAGAATTCCATATCAACGACACGAACAATGGCACCATATTTTTCACCAAAGACTGCTTGGGCATTGAGTTTTTTAGCTTCTTCAATTGGAAGATTTAAAACGATGACAGGGTGCTTTTCACGAATAATTTGATTGACCAACTGTTCCACTTCGAGGATTTGCGTATTGGTTAATGGCGCAAAGTTATTAAAGTCAAATCGGAAAAATTGATTTCCAACAAAGGAGCCTTGTTGAATGACATGTTCCCCTACAATTGTTCTTAAAGCTTCATTGAGTAAGTGAGTGGCGGAGTGATTTCGTGCAGTGGCTTGACGTGTATCCTCATCCACAGATAAGAGGACCACATCGTCGACTTTCAAGGTGTCTTCCCGGAAATCGACCATCGATGCATGTTGACCATTCGGAAGCTTGATGGTATTTGATACAACATAGTTGCGATTGGCCATGGTACAAGTTCCAATATCCCCAATTTGACCTCCAGATTCAGCATAGAATGGTGTTTTATCAAAAACAGCAATCAGTTCACCTGAGCCTGACTGGGCCGAGAAACCATCTTTAAAGAGAGCAATGACCCGACCTTCACCATTCAAGGCATCATAGCCAATGAAGGAGGTTGGCTTTGTAAATTTCATCATGGCTTCATTTTGTGTATTCATCGATTGCGTATTGCCACGAGCTAAACGAGCCCGTTCTTTTTGAAGATTCAGTAATTCAAGGAAGCCTGCTTCATCCACGACAAAATCATGTTCTGAAGCCACCTCTTGAGTGAGTTCAAAAGGAAAACCAAACGTATCATATAATAGGAAAGCCGTTTCTTTGTTAATTTCACAACTTGAAGCATTCTTAATAAAATCAAGGAGTCGTTTTTCACCTGATTCTAAGGTGTTTAAGAACTTTTCTTCTTCGATTTGGATTTGTTTGGTCACAAGAGCTTGTTTATCAAGGAGATAAGGGTAGAAGCCTTTCATAATATCGACGACAACACTTACGAGTTCATGGAGAAAGGCTTTTTCCATTCCAAGAATTTTTCCGTAACGAACCGCACGGCGTAATAGGCGTCGCAAGACATATCCTCTACCTTCATTGGAGAACATCGCGCCATCACTTAATGCAAAGACGACACTGCGAACATGATCAGCAATGACCTTAAAAGCCATTTGACCTTGGTAAGGTACCCCAACCATTTTTGAACATGTATCAATGATGGGATAAAATAAGTCGGTTTCATAATTGGTGGGTGTTCCTTGAATGACACAAGCCATCCGTTCAAGGCCCATCCCTGTATCAATGTTTTTAGAAGGTAATTCTTTATATTGACTTCGTTTTAATCCGGTTTTTGCATTGAATTGGCTAAAAACGATGTTCCATATTTCAATATAACGATCATTTTTTAAATCTTCTTCAATCATGCGAATCCCGATATTTTCTGGATCATATTGAATACCACGATCAAAGAAGATTTCTGTATCAGGACCACAAGGTCCTTCTCCAATTTCCCAGAAGTTATCTTCGACTTTGATGATGTGGCTAGGATCAACTCCTAGTTCAATCCATTTATTGATGGTGTCGGTATCGTTCGGGTAAACTGTGAAATATAATTTTTCAAGATCAAAGTGATACCATTTTGGACTCGTTAAAACTTCCATGGCAAAAGTGAGGGCATCCTCGCGAAAATAATCGCCAATTGAGAAATTACCCAACATTTCAAAAAAAGTATGATGACGAGCTGTTCTACCGACATTATCAATATCGTTCGTTCGAATTGATTTTTGAGCATTGGCCATTCTTCGATTTTGAGGAATTTCACTTCCATCAAAGTATTTTTTAAGTGGAGCAACTCCGGCATTAATCCACAATAAGGTGGGATCATTATTAGGAATGAGTGGGGCACTATCAATGATATCGTGTCCTTTTGAACGCCAAAAGTCCAACCACATTTGGCGAATTTCATAACTTTTTAGCATTTTCATATTTTTCTCTCCTGTTCTATAAAAAAATTCCTATATGAAAAAATCCATATAGGAACGTATGACTACGTGGTACCATCCTACTTCACAGAGATTCTGTGCACTTACTTTCTTGTTAACGCCAAGCAACGTGAAGGATTAGTTCAGGAATCCAAAGTAGCATTCGCTGTTTTTCTTGAAAGTGTTGCACCAACCCACTTTTCTCTAACTCAAGAGGTATCAGGAATCTCTTTTTCTAAGAAGCAACTTCAACAATTGCACTCATGATAATCGGATTTTTCTTTGTTAAATGGTATAGTTCTTTGCCTATTTGTTCTTGCAATTCTCGTTTCAATAGACTTGCATCATAATAACGTCTTTTTAAATAAGCTTCTACTATATCTTGCGTGATAGTTTCCAATTTGTCAATGACTATTTCTAAAGATTCGGAAATGATGAGACCTTTACTCACAACCGAGGGGGTTGAGAGTAATTTTTTGCGCTCTGGATTGAGCATGATGCTAATGACAACAATTCCATCTTCAGACATCTGTTCACGATCTTTCAATACTATTTCATTGATGTCCCCGACAATTGAGCCATCTATCAATACATCACCGACCTGGACCTTGTCTTTAGAAGCTTTATAATGACCTGCCTCAAACGTAGCAACTTCCCCGTTTTCAAGAAGTATGATGCGATTTTCAGGGTATCCAGCTTCTAGTGCAACATTTTTATGTAAATATTGGTGACGATATTCTCCAATGATGGGGACAATATATTTGGGATTTAATATGTGATAGAGCATTTTGAGTTCATCATGATCCGCATGTGTACTCTTCAACATTTCTTTCTTAATCTCTACCACTTTTGCATTACTCTTGTAAAGGATATCAATGGTTTTCGCAGCCATCCGTTCTGTCCCTGGAACAGGGGGGGTCACAATAACGACACTATCCTTCGAGTTAATTGTAATCAAGCGATCTTGACCCCTTGCCATTCTTTGTAACATATAGAAGGGTTCATGACGTGTTCCCGTAACAATGACACATAAATCCGCTTCATCGTTCTTATGGGTATCATCAATAAATTTTAGATTCACAAGTTTATCGGCTGGAATCTTTAAGTATCCCAAATTCATGGCAATGTTTACAATTTTTTGGGCTTTACGACCGATGATGGCAATGCGACGATGATTGGTAATCCCTATATTGATAATTTTTTGGATGCGATCTAGGTCAGAAGAGAAAGTTGAGAAAATAACTCTTTTGGAAGTTTGAAATACATCACTGATTGCATGTTTCATCGCTTCATCACGGGTTGTTCGATCGATGTTCGTTGTTCCCAAACTTTCAGCACAAAGGGCTAACACCCCTTCTTTGGCGATATCGAAGAGTTTGGTAAATGAAGTTTGATAACGAGGGTCACTATTGACATCAAAGGTGAAGTCAGGTGCATAAACAATGGCTCCATCTTCTGTTTGAATTGCAATATTAACTGTTTCTGGAATACTATGGGAGACATTGTAGAAATGAACGTTAACTTTGCGATAGTTCAAGACATCTTTTTCACTCACTCGATGTAGGGAAAAATCACTTGCTTTGAGATTTTCTGTTTGCAACATGTCTTCAAGAATGGATATCGTAAAGTTGGTTCCATAGACTGGAACGTTCAAGCGTTTTATCACCTCAACTGCTGCCCCTAAATGGTCTTCATGCCCATGCGTGATAAAAAGACCTTTGATGCGTTTTTGATGTTCTATTAAATAAGTAATATCAGGAATGACGGTGTCAACCCCATATAAATCAAAGCTTGGATATTTTAAACCAGCATCAAGAACAAAAAGCTCATCATTCACTTCACAGACGAACATGTTCTTCCCGTTCTCACCCAAACCTCCTAATCCAAAAAATCTAATTTTACTCATAGTGCATACTTCCTTTTTTATATTATACCAAAAAAGAGCATAAAAGACAATAGATACCATTTAAAACTTGTCAAGTAAGGCCTTTTTTGGTATCATATACATGGTGATAGAATGAATATTAAGCAAAATCTTTTTGGACTCTTACGCATAATGTTTTATGTGGGGCTTTATCTTGCATTTATCGTGATTCCGATTGTGGTTATCTTAGAGAAAAGTCTATGTTATACATATCGCGAGTTTCACATCGTCTGCCCTGCTTGTGGAATTACTCGTGCATTCAGTCACATAATGCATGGTGAGGTTTTAGTAGCTTTCCAGTATCACCCGATATTCACCTGCTGTATCTTACCCATATCAACCTTTTTAATCACTCAAGACACCTTCATCATCATCAAGCGCATGCGAAAGAAAACCAC
>JAQVOS010000045.1 GCA_028702495.1 Bacilli bacterium | reverse complement strand
TTTAAGCGGGCCTTTTTCCTGTCCCAATCGTGATGGATCCATTGGAACAGGTGGATGTCTCTTTTGTAGCGAAAAAGCCAGTGGTGAATTTGCCGGAGATCGACAAGATTCTCTAAAGACCCAATTCGAACAAGGAAAAGCCCTGCTTCATCAAAAATGGAAAGATGCGAAATACATCGCCTACTTTCAGGCCAATACCAATACTTATGCGCCTTTACCCATCCTACAAGCCCTTTTTGAAGAAGCTATCCTTTTAGATCCGAACATTGTAGCGATTAGTATCGCCACACGCCCCGATTGCTTACCTCTAGAAGTTCTCGAGTATCTTGCCCTCCTTAATCAAAAAATACCCGTGTGGATTGAACTTGGTTTACAAACCATCCATGAGTCAACACGCAGGGCTATGCATATTGGCTATCCTTTATCTACCTTTGAAGAGGCGGTGTGGGCTCTTCATGAGCGTGGAATCGCAGTCATTGCTCACATCATTAATGGCTTTCCTCAAGAAACGAAAGAGGATATGCTTGAAACGGCACGAGTGCTGAATCGTTATCCGCTCCAAGGAGTAAAGATTCATTCCCTATACATCACACGTGATAGTGATATCGGAAAACTCTATAATGAGCATCCCTTTCCCCTTCTTTCTTTAGAGGAGTACGTGGAAATAGTTGCTTGTCAACTTTCCCTTCTCAATCCCGATTTTGTCATTCATCGCATCAATGGAGATCCCCCATTAAAGACCCTCATCGCCCCAAAATGGGCGACAAAGAAATTTATCGTCATGAATGAAATTGATAAGTATATGCGAAAAAATCAGCTCTATCAAGGATCAAAAAAAGTGAATTCTTAATGAATTCACTTTTTAATATAGGCTTTTAATACATCCACTTTATTTAGTTTTTCCCAAGGTAAGTCCAAATCGTTTCGTCCAAAATGTCCATAACATGAAACTTGACGATAGATAGGACGTCTTAAATCAAACTCACTGATGATGCCTTGGGGGGTTAAATTGAAATGGGTACGAATGGCACCAATAATGGTATTGATGTCCACTTTTTCAGTCCCATAAGCATTAATCATAATGGATGTTGGATCTGAACATCCAATCACATAACTTAAACCCACTTCAAGTTGATCAGCATAACCTGCTGCTACTAAGTTTTTCGCAATATAACGTGCTAAATAGGAAGCACTACGATCGACTTTTGTGGGATCTTTCCCTGAGAAAGCACCTCCACCATGGCGTGCATAGCCTCCATAAGTATCAACAATAATCTTTCGACCTGTCAAACCAGAGTCCCCTTTAGGACCACCAATAACAAATCGTCCTGTAGGATTGATGTAAAACTTGGTTTCATCATCGAGTAATTTTTCAGGAATGACTTCACGAATGACGTGATTTATGACAAACGTTGCAAGTTCCTCTTGAGTTACTTGTTCAGAATGTTGTGTTGAAACAACCACGCTATCAATGCGCTTGACATGATGGGCTTCATCATATTCAACCGTTACTTGAGATTTTCCATCAGGACGTAAATAATCAACCGCACCTGCTTTACGGACATCAGCTAACTTTTTTGCAATTCGATGGGCATAAATAATGGGAGATGGCATGTAATACTCATTTTCGTTGGAAGCAAAACCGAACATCAATCCTTGATCACCGGCTCCTTCGCCATCGCGAACACCCATGGCAATGTCAGGAGACTGTTCATTAATGGCAACAAGAACCGCTAAATTTTCAGCATCAAATCCGATTTTACCGCGATTATAACCAATATCTTCAACTGTTCTTCGAACAATTCCTTGAATGTCAACATAAGTATCAGCGGTTATTTCGCCCATGACTAAAACGAGTCCCGTGGTTGCACAGACTTCACAGGCAACCTTGGCATGGGGATCATTGGCGAGAATGGCATCTAATATGCTATCAGCAATTTGATCACACACCTTATCAGGATGACCTTCAGTCACTGATTCTGATGTAAATAAATATTTCTTTTCAATCATGTTATTATCACCTCAATTTGTCTTTATTCTACACTGAAAATGACGTTTTTGCAACTTATTTTACTCGCTTGTAGGAAGAGGGCTTCCCCTTTTCAGTGGCTTTTCCACCATCCAACTTGGGAACGGAACGGCTTGAGCGTGAGGAGCTTTCTAATTTTTCACTATTTCGTGAGCGTCTTCCACTAGCACCTTTAAAACCCGTTTTAGATTCGCCCTCTTTACGTTTCCATTCTACTCGCTTTTGATCGCCTTCAGCTTTGCGATATGTTTTCTTATCTTCAAGGGGTTTACGTGAACGACGTTTTGCGGTTTCTTTTGTCTCTAAAGAAGTCGTATTATCCTCTCTTCGAGGATAGGTACGACGAGGCGCTGCTTCAGGAATAGGATTTGCAACACTTACTTCTTCATCTTGAGGTTTGCGTGAGCGGTGAGGAGTCGCATTACCCTCAACACTAGGTGAAGTGGGGCGATCATCGCTGCGTTTACTGCGACGACGAGGTGTCGTGGTCTCATTGGTTGTGGTATTCATATCGACTTTTTCTAATAGAGATTCCATCGGAATATCACGTTCTTTTCGTTTGCGTGAAGATGCTGCTTCTTTTGCAACTTCTACCAATATCTTTCGCCCTTTTTCATCGGTCGTAAAAGCAAGAGCCACTTCATCGACGAGATGAGCTGGAATATCAAAGAATGTGAAAGCATCATGCATATCAATGTTATTAATATCACGATTGGTAAGCGATGTTTTTCGCATCAATAAATCAACAAATTCAGGAACCCGTAAACGATCTAATTTTCCAAGACCAATATACACTCGAGCCACTTTATTTTTCGATGGTTTTTCTTCTTTAATATCATTTCCACTGCTAATGTTGAGTTGCATCATGATTAAACCACTAATGAGATGATAAGCATTCGTCTCTTCGGTGATGGATTCTTCAATCATGTCGTGAACAATTTTTTCAAACTTGGGATTATTGGATTCCATGGCTTGATGAAGGAGTCTTTCAATTCGAATCTTCATCACTTTTTCAAGGCTAGGAATTTCCATCTTCGTGATGGTTGCCTTTGAATAAGCAACAATGTCACGAAGGGCATATTTTTCGCGATTGGTGACAAGCGTAATTGCAAGTCCTTCTTTTTGCGCCCGCCCGGTTCGACCGACGCGATGAACGTAATATTCTTGATCGGTTGGTACATCATAATTAAATACCACATCCACATCATCGATGTCAAGTCCACGAGCCGCAACATCGCTCGCAACAAGGATGTTGATCGTTCCCGTACGAAAACGGTTCATGACGCGATCACGTTGCATTTGCTTCATATCACCATGTAAGGCTTCTACAATGAACCCTCTAGTGAGAAGACTCGAAGTGACTTCATCGACCATGCGTTTGGTATTACAAAAGACAATCACGAGTTCATACCCATAAATATCAATGATGCGCGACATCACTTCAATCTTGTCTTTTTCTTTGACTTCAATGTAATTTTGAGTGATTGTTGACACGGTCATTTGGTTTTTATTAATACGAATGACATCGGGATCTTTTAAGTATGTTTTAGCAATGGCTTCTATTTGACCGGTAATGGTCGCTGAAAAGAGCATGGTTTGATGTTCGGAGAGAACACTCTTCAAAATTTCATCGATGTCTTCACGAAAACCCATGTTTAACATTTCATCGGCTTCATCTAAAACGAGCATTTTTATATGATCAAGAGAAACAGTTTCACGACGCATATGATCCATGAGCCGTCCTGGAGTTGCAACGACGATTTGCGGTTTTTTGCGAAGACTAGTTAATTGTTTCTCAATATACTCACCACCATAAAGGGTCACAACTTTTAATTTGGACTGATAATAGGCAACAGAGCGTATTTCTTCTGTAATTTGAAGAGCTAATTCGCGGGTAGGCGCTAAAATTAAGGCTTGGACAGAACCATCTTCAAAATCAAGACTTTGCAAGATGGGAATGGCGAATGCCATTGTCTTTCCCGTCCCAGTCGGAGCCTGGGCCATGATATCATGTTTTTCTAAAGCCAAAGGGATGACTTGTTCTTGCACTTCTGTCATCTCGGTATAGCTTTTTTTCTCAATTCCTCGAAGAATTTCTTCTTGGATGGGTATATCTGTGAATTGTTTCATTTTTTCCTCTTTCATTGAAAAGTATCTCTAATGCTAGAGATACTAGTAGTTTTATTCGCCAGATATGGCGATTTTGTTAATTTTAATAGATGGGGCACCAATTCCATTGACGGAAAGGTATAAGTCACTAGCAACAGCCTCAACTTGATTAAGCAAGTTAAAGAAATTCCCCGCCATGACAATGAGGGATACAGGGCGACTTACTTTTCCATCAACAATTAAGAACCCGCTGGCTTTAAGACTGAAATCCCCAGAAATGGGATTAACACCCGCATGAAGACCATCCAGTTCGGTGATGAGGAGTCCTTCCTTAATCTTCGCAATGAGGGATTCTTTGGTGGTTTTTCCGGGAGCAATATAGAAATTAGTTCCGGAGACACCCACATTGGCTCCTTGCTTGAAGCCATTACCGGTTGATTGGGTATTAAAGTATTGAGCAGTTTTTAGATTGTGTAAGAAGGTTTTAAATACGCCTTTGTCCACGACTTTTTTATCATAACAAGCGACCCCTTCATCATCAAATGGATGAGTAAAGATGGCATCCTTTTTCAAAGGGGCATCGATGATGGAGATGAGGGGACTTGCAATGGATTGTTCTTCTTTTCCAAGAAGGGGAGTGATTTTCTTAATGGCAGCTTCGCCACTAAAAATGGATTGGAAACTAGCAAATAGATCACCCATGGTTTCATTTTGAATAATCACAGGATATTCTTTAGAAGCGATTGACTTAGCATTGAGCATTGCAACGGTCTTCTTGGCTACAGTTTCGCAAATTTTTTGCATGTCTAAATCTTGGAATTGATGTTTCACTTGAATTTCAAATCCAGATTGTGAATCTTCATTTTCACGAGCAACTGCTTGAGTAATCAAAGCAGCATAATGATTGGCTTTCTTCACTTTTAAGCCTTTTGAATTGACAATACGAACACGAGAGACGTTTTCATTGTATTGACAGTAAGGAACCATCATAATCCGGGCATCGATCCCGCGAATGGTCGTTTCAATTTTCATCAATAAGTCAATCTTCTCAGCATTGTTATGAGCATCAAAATCACAAGGACTTTTCTTTGTACGGGGGTAACGTTTGCTTCCTTCAAAAATGGAGAATTTTTCATCAGTTGTGAGGGAAGTTGCATTATTCTTTAAACTATTTAAGATGAACTCAGGTTTTTCAGCAGTGTTTTCAAGTTGTAAATAAGCCATCTTACCTTCATAAATCGCCCGAATGGTGACAGTTGTCATTTCACTCTGAACATTTTTTTCTAATTTGCCATTGAAAATACTGATGGTGAGTTCGCGATTATAGGATTCATAAACTTCTAAATCAGAAAAGCCAGAAGCTAAGGCTTTTTCCATTAAACGAGTGTAATTCATTATCCGCGTCCTCCTACTGTCATATTTTGAACTCGAATGGTGGGTTGTCCAACATCTGTTGGAATACTTCCGCTGGCAGAACCGCACATTCCTTGACCATAACTTAGATTGTCAGCAATCATGTCGATGTTCTTTAACACTTCAGCACCACTTCCAATTAAAGTTGCGCCTTTGACGGGTTTTGTAATTTTTCCATCTTCAATTAAATAGCCTTCATTGACGGCAAAGTTGAATTGTCCAGTGGAAGGATCAACACTTCCACCACCCATTTTCTTTGCGAATAGTCCAAATTTGGTATTGGTAATGATTTCATCAAAAGTTGATTTTCCAGGAGCAAAGAAGGTATTGGTCATCCGTGAAGTGGGTGAATATTGATAGGATTGACGACGTCCCGATCCTGTAATCGGCTGATTCATCCGTAAGGAGTTACGATAATCAACTAAGTAAGATTTCAAAATACCATTTTCAATTAAAACATTCTTTTGGGTTGGATTGCCTTCATCATCCACATTGAGAGAACCCCATGCATTTTGAATGGTGCCATCATCTACGGCTGTCACGACATCACTAGCAATCTTTTGTCCTAATTTATGACTAAAGACAGAGACCCCTTTAGCAACACTGGTGGCTTCTAAGGAGTGTACACAAGCTTCATGGAGGAGAACTCCACCGAAACCATTATGAACCACGACTGTCATCTTGCCCCCAGCAACTTCATCGGCATGAAGCATGATAACAGCTGCTTTCGCAACTTCTGTTGCAAATTCATTAAGGTCGAGATCATCAAATAATTCATAACCACGGTTACGTCCATAGTTATCGCTTGCACTTTGCATGCTCTTACCATCACTGGCAACCGCATTGGTTGCGATACGAATGTTGGTACGAACATCAGTGACATATGTGCCTTTAGAATTAGCGATGGTAACGGTTTGTTCCTTATCGGTTAAGTAGCTTAGTACTTGGGTTATTTCAGGAGAATAAGCACTGACGACTTGGTTCACCTTTGTTAAAAGAGAAAGTTTTTCAGCGTTCGTAAGTGAACTTGGGGTTTTTACCACAGGGATAATGTTACGCTTTTTGGCGGTTTTCCACGCAAAATCGAGTTGTTTTACTTCACCAGTGAAACTTGACGCAAGTCGAGTGGCAAGTGCATGAACGCTTTTCATACTTAAGTCATTGGTATACCCATAGGCTTCTTCAACGCCTTTTAAAACGCGAACCCCGATTCCATAAATATAATTAGTGGATGCTTTTGTGACTTTATCTTTTGTCATTTCATAGACATTACTAATACTCTTTTCAATAAAAACTTCACTAAAATCTGCCCCGGTTGCAAGACAGGTTTGTAAAATTTGCTTGATGGTTTTCTTATTCAAAATGACCACACCTTTCTTTATGTATTATCTTATTATAGCCGAAAAATGCGTACATATCAAGAAATAAGTGTATTTTATTTTATAAAAGTGCTTATAAACAAAAGAATGGTTTGATAAAACCATTCTTTCACACTTTATACTAACCATTGAAGACTTTTTTGCAAACGGAGAAGCGATTCATCTCGACCCAAAATATCTGCCATTTCAACCGATCCTCCTGGTGTGACCAACACTCCTGTGAGAGCAACACGTAATACCGTATAGACTTGACCTGTTTTTGCTTCAAGTTGGGTGGCTATCGCGCCGACAGCGCTATGGAGAGCTTCTTCATTCCATGCTTCGAGATGATTTAAAATTTCAAGTGAAGCCTTGACAATGCGTTTAGCCAAAGGAATATCAATCTTTAACTTCTTGTTTTCATATAAAGTAGGATCAATTGGATCAAATGATACGATGAAATTGACTTTTTCAGGAATTTCCGAGAAAATTTCAATCCGACTTTGCAATAATTTTCCAAATTTACGATCATCATAAAGCCCTTTAATCGAAGACTTTTCAAAGAAAGGCGTTGCTTTCTTCATAAAAGCTTCAAAATCAAGTTCTTTGATATACTCACCATTCAACCATTTCATCTTCATTTCATCGAAGATTCCACTTGATTTCGATAAACCTGCAATGGAGAACTTTTCAATCAATTCTTGCATGGAAAACTTTTCACGATTTTCCTTAGGACTCCATCCTAAAAGGGCAATATAATTGATGATGGCTTCAGGGAGATACCCTTTTTTCACAAAATCATCAAAGTTTGCATCCCCATATCGTTTTGATAATTTGCGTGTTTCATCTTTCATGATGGGGGTAAGATGCATGTATTGAGGAATGTCCCATCCAAACGCTTCATATAAGAGATTGTATTTGGGAGTCGAGCTTAAATATTCATTGCCACGAATGACATGAGAAATTTCCATGAGATGATCATCAACAACATTCGCAAAATTGTATGTTGGCATTCCATCTGATTTAATTAATACTTGATCTTCGA
The DNA here is from genome assembly GCA_028702495.1 of Bacilli bacterium. Lineage (GTDB taxonomy): Bacteria > Bacillota_I > Bacilli_A > ML615J-28 > CAG-698 > JAQVOS01. The sequence goes on along the minus strand of JAQVOS010000045.1, from coordinate 4,948 downwards.
GTTCCTTATTCTCAATTGCAACATGGCCGAAGACCAAATCATCAAAACTCGAAACACCTTCAAGAGGCATGTTCTGACGAATTACAAAAGGAATATGAAGTGCGAGTTTGGCATCCACTTCAGCTTTTGATAAATGGAGACAATGCTTATCATACTTTTTGATTCCTTTTTCATCACTTAAAGTATCGAGGCGCTCTTTATCGCAAAAACAATAGTAAGCCGCCCCTTTTTCAACCAATTGCTTGGCGTACTCAATATAGATGGGTTTACGTTCACTTTGAACATAAGGACCATAATTTCCACCCTCATTTGGACCTTCATCCACAACGATACCTGATTCTTTCAAGGTTTGATAAATGACCTCAACAGCTCCTGGAACGAAGCGCTCCATATCAGTATCCTCCACCCGGACAATAAAATCACCTTGGTGTTGTTTTGCAAACAAATAAGCATATAAACCAGTTCTCAAATTTCCAACATGCATAAACCCTGTTGGACTAGGTGCAAATCGTGTACGGACTCTTTTCATAGTTTGTCTCCTAATACTCTTCTAATAATCTATTGATATTATACCACAGAGATGATAAGGTTGGTAGTCATTTTCATGAAAAAGTATACGATTAATGCTAACACAAATTCAAAAAATGGAGTATAATAAGGACATTATGAAACTATTAACATCAAAACGACTTCTTGCATTACCTATTGATCATTCAATTCCAAAGTGGCAGCTATTACTCAAAAACATTCTCAAAGTGTCACTTCCAGCAGCTATGGAATTGTTGTTCATCACCCTCATTGGAATGGCTGACACCATCATGGTGGGAAACTATTCGAACGAGAATTTGACTTCGGAAGCATCTCTTGCTTCCGTTGCCCTTTCGCAGCAACCCATCTTTATTACCATTGCCATTGCTTCCGCTTTGGGGGTGGGACTCACATCGATTATTTCACGACGTAAAGGCGAAAATCGGAGTGATGATGCACGATTATACTTGCGACAATCCATTATCGTTAGTTTCCTTCTTGGCCTAGGCATGACAGTATTTGCTTTTGTCTTAGCCCGTCCGATTCTCCTTTTTGCTGGGGCAAAGGAAGACACCATCGATACAGCCATCACTTATTTTAGAATCGTATCCTCAATTCTATCGTTTAACTATGTTCGTTATACCATCAGTGCAGCCCAACGAGCCATTGGAAAAACGACGATCACGCTTGTTATGAACATTGTTGCTAATCTTGTGAACATTTTTTTCAACTATGTCTTAATTAATGGAAACTTATCGTTCCCTGAACTAGGAATTGCAGGAGCAGCCATTGCCACCATCATCGGAAACATGGTCGCTTTCGGAATTGCTTTTATCTCCATCTTTCATAAAAAGAGTTTCATTTATATTCGTTTCCATGATAATTGGAAACTGGATATGGAAACGGTTCAGTACATGTTCAAGATTAGTACTCCTGCCATTGTTGAACAAATCTTTATGCGTATTGGATTCTTCATCATCAGTAAAATTGTAAATGAACTTGGAACCGAACAAACCGCAATCAACGCCATTATTAGTAGTGTGGTTTCGATGTCCTTTAGTGTTACCGATGGATTCTCAATTGGAGCTTCTTCATTGGTTGGGCGAAGTTTGGGTGAAGAAAAACCTGCAAAAGCGTATGCTTATGGACGAATGTCCCAGGTGCTATCGGTCGCACTAGCCTTTAGCCTCATGATCATTGTCATTGCAACACGAAACGTGCTTCCTTCCTTCTTCTCCACGAATGAAGCCATTTATGGAGAAGCATCACGACTCCTAATGATTGCATCTCTCGTCATGTTACCGCAAAGCATTCAATGGGTCACCACAGGAATATTAAGAGGGGCTGGAGACATCAAGTATACCGCTCGTAACTCGATGATTAGTGTCACCATCGTTCGTCCCATCTTTGCATATATTTTCTGTTATCCTCTTGGACTAGGCATTTTAGGATCTTGGATTGGAATGTTTATCGATCAAAGTCTACGTGCGGTTCTTAACAATCATCGTTTTACACGTTTAAAATGGATGAAAATAGAAATCTAAAAATACAATATCCCTTGATATACAGTTGTTGATACATCAATTACTGTTTCTCAAGGGATATTTTTTATAGCTTGGCTTTATGAGGTACCATTGTTTAGATCTTTTCTCTTACTTTTAAAAGACCTTGTTCGCCCACGAGGCGGGCAAAAGTAGATTTGTTGTTTTCTAATAATTCAGAGGTCTTTCCATATTCAACAATACGCCCATTATTTAAAATCAAAATCTTATCACATTTGATTAAATTGTAGATGCGATTTGAAATGAGAATGATGATTTTATTCTTCAAGCGATAGATTTCTTCAATGATATCTTTTTCTAGGTCGGGAGACATTTTCGAAGTTGCATCATCAAAAATATAAATTTTTGAATCCTTGTAAAAAGCATTGGCAATCCCAATCTTTTGTTTATCACTTGGAGTAAGGGTTGGCAGAGCATTGTGAATAACCGTTTGATCTCTTTGTTCAAGACTATTTAGAAGAGGTTTTAAACGAGTACGATTCAAAGCATCATTATACTTATATTCATCAAAGGGAAGAGGATATGTGATGTTTTGTTCAAAAGTACCGCGTAAAATTGGATATTCTTGTGGAACAGCGGTGATGAGATCGCGTAAATAATAGGTGTTGACTTTGTTGATGTCGCAATTGTTTACGAGAATTGATCCTTGTTTGGGTCGTATCACTTTTAGTAAGAGATCGGTAAGGGTGGTTTTTCCACTATTGGATAATCCGAGTATCCCTAACCGTTCACCTTTTTTTAGTTCGAAATTAATATCATCGAGCGTAAATTTGGAATTTAATCCATAATCGAAACTGACTTCTTTACATTTTAAACTATATATTTCATCGAGTTGTTGAACGGTATCAGCCCGATTTTCTGGCTTCATACTTAAGATTTCATCGACTTCAGCCGTGATGGTCTTAATTCTCGAAGGAGTATTGAGGCGATCCATGACATATTTGAAAGAGGGATAGAGTTCAGCAAGCAATAAGACGGATGCAAACATAATTCCTAATGTAAACTGCTTTTCTTGATGAATGGTGAAATATCCACCCACGGTTACCATGATGAGCATGATACACGAAGACACAAGAGTACTCAAGTTTTGATCACTCAAATAACGAATATGTTCTAACTTTCGTTGGGCTTTTCCATAATCTGCAATGAGAGTTTGATGACGTTTTTCTTCTTCGGTAATTCCATTTAAGACTTTAATGCTTTTTAAATGAAGCGTGTTATCTTCAATCAAAGTCAGGATTTCTTTATTATATTGGATGACTTTTTCTTCACGATTCTTAATCATTTTCATCATTGCTTTTGATGAAAAGTAATAAAGAGGTAACGAAGCAACAGATAAGAGTCCAAACCATGGATTAAGAATCATGAGCGTTACAACAAGAGTTAGAAAGAGGGCAACTTGATAAAAGAACCCAAGCCAACTTTTTGAATAATACTTATTTCCGATTTCATTGGCATGGTGAAGAACACGTCGAACCATATCTTTTGATTGATATTTATTGGCATCCATGACTTCTGATCTTAAGTAACTTGAAAATGCTTCATGACTAATGGTTTGGGTGCACAAATTACCAAATTTAGAAATCTTGCCTGTTGTTTGACTGGTAAAGATAAAACTGAGCAAGATGCCAATAGCAAAAATACTACCCCAGATAATGAGTTGTTTCTCGTTTGGAGTTTGAATATGACCAATTAAATTTTTCAAGAATAGAGGACTAGCAATCCGTAATGCTATCGAAAAGAGCGATAAGACAATGATGGATGTGAGTAAGCGCCAGTGTGAATGATACAATTTTTTAATGATTTCTTTGACACTCATAAAACGGATTCCTCCTTTTATCTTATTATACCATAATATTTTTTTAAATACAATTGGTTTGTTCTTTAATATTCAGTTAGGTTTCTTGCAATTTTTGTATTTTTGCGTTATACTATTACTATAAGAGGTACAAATTTATGAAAATTGCTGTATATCCAGGTTCTTTTGATCCCGTTTCAAATGGACATCTCGATATTATTGAACGTGCGAGTAAGGTCTTTGATCATCTCTACATTCTTGTATCCCTAAATCCTAATAAAAAGTACATTTTTAGTGATGAAGAACGTCTCTCAATGATGAAAATTGCAACAAAACATCTTGCAAATGTTACAGTTGAAGCAAGTAGCAATCTTGTTTTAAATTTTGCTCGGGAAAAGAAAGCGACCGTTATTATTCGTGGTCTTCGCAATTATTTCGACTATCAAAATGAAATCACCTTATTTACATTCAATCGTTCGATTGATGATAGCATTGATACTTTCATTTTATTTCCTTCGGCCAACAATTTATTCCTATCATCCACATCCATCAAAGAACTCGTCTTATTTGGAGCCAGCATCAAAGGGTATGTTCCTGAAGGTTTAGAAGCGATGATTACTGAAAAAATCAAAAAGCAGGGCTAAAATCCTGCTTTTTTTGATTATAATTCCGTAGTGATAATCTTTCCTTGTTCTTTAGTTGCTTTTAGGTGAATGATACGTTGATTACGACTTCCGCGAAAAGCAAGATCAAGGGTTCTTTCTTGTAAGATAAACCGACCATCAATGAGATAATCTGCTTCTATAAGAATGGCTTCAATCGATGAATCTTGCTTTGCTCGCAATTCTTCGTAAGTATAACCAGAGTAAATGATGACATCAAGCCCTAGTGCCTTAGCTTCGCGTAATAGAGTCAAAACCGATTGGGGCTGTAACATTGGTTCTCCACCCGTAATCGTTAGTCCCGATAACAAGGAATTTTTTTTCATTTCGGTAACAAGGGTGGAAATATCAACAACACGCCCTCCATCAGGATCGTGGGTCGTAGGATTGTGACAACC
>JAQVOS010000044.1 GCA_028702495.1 Bacilli bacterium | reverse complement strand
ATGACATGGCTCTCTTTGGTGATGCTGAAATTGAATTCGTTGATTTAACTGTTGAAGAATGGACAGAAACAGAACTTTCAAGTTTGTTCTATGCAGCAAAAATACTATCAACTACTGATTTTGCGAATTTTGGAAGTATTGAAGATGCTACCATTGATAGTCTTGCACATCATTTAGCAAATTCAAAATTTATCACAAATAGTTTAAACCCAATTCTTGATGTCTATCTTGATGACATGGCTCTCTTTGGTGATGCTGAAATTGAATTCGTTGATTTAACTGTTGAAGAATGGACAGAAACAGAACTTTCAAGTTTGTTCTATGCAGCAAAAATACTATCAACTACTGATTTTGCGAACTTTGGAGCTGTTGAAGATGCTACCATTGATAGTCTTGCACATCATTTAGCAAATTCAAAATTTATTAAGACTAGTCTTAATCCAATTTTAGATGTCTATCTTGATGATATGGGTCTTTTTGGAAATACAGAAACCGATTTTGTTGAACTTTCAATTGCTGAGTGGACTGAAGATGAATTAACTCATTTGTTCTATGCTGCTAAATTATTATCAACGCAAGATATGTCCAATATTGGAACCTTATCTGATGAAGTGATAGAAGATATGTCATATCATATGGCAAATTCATTATTTATTACTCGCAACTTAAATACTCTTATGGATTCTTTCTTAGGAGACATGGATACAGGAACAATGAGTCTCGAGTTTGGAACTGTTGATAATTGGAGTGATCCGGTTGCAGCAGAGATTGAACTCAATGCTATTTTCAAATCAGCAAAAATCATTTCCGCAAAAGGAAATAGTACTGATGCCTTCCTTGATTTAACCGAAGAAGAATTAGACATCTTCTTATCTTCAGAACTCATTAGTGAAACCTTGGTCAACTTGTTGATAACAACATCAGAGCCTGGGAAAGAACTTGATTTTTTAGTGGGTGTTAATGATCAAGATGTTCCATGGTATGATGGTGATAAAGTCGATACAACCCATACCTTGAATGGAACCATTATGACGATTGCTGCACCAGCGAATACAACAAAATTTAACCTTTATGCCGATGGTGTAAAAGTGGCTTCAACTCGTGAGTTGACTTACGATTTATCAACAATCACAGTCGAGAATCCTACTCCTCAATGGACTGTTCAAGCTTATAATGAAGGCGAACTTCGAAAGATTTTTACTGCCATGGGTGCTTTAGCTAGTTCGTTGGGTGGAGAAGGCGGCTTTACTACAGACACCATTACTACTTTAACAGATGAAGATATTGACAACATCATTGTCTCTAACATTTTAGTTCAATCGATTGTCGTTTTATTAGAAGATATGGCTTCAGAAGTAAATCCATTCATTGTCATTCCTGAAGGAGATTTAAAGTCCATCGATCCAGCGACTAAACTCGCTGCATGGAAAAATAATGGAACGGATGGAATCGTGGTTGAAGGAGAACTTTCGAAGTTATTCAAAGGACTACGCCGCTTCTTACAAGGAAATACCATCGAATCTTTCGATATGACTACCATTACAGGACTAAGTGATGATGATATATATGAAATGTTGAAATCAGATGTATTGTCTGAGTCAATTATTGTTCAAATTGAAGCTCAAGCAGATCCAATAGATCCAGAATCCATCATAGCGATTCCTACTAATGTTGGATTGGATGATCCAAGTGATCGAAGTGTTTGGCTCAATGTTTATACATTGGATGAGTATGGTCGTTATACCTATGATGGGTTTGGTCATGTCATCGTCACAAGCGATGGCGAACTCACTCGATGCTTAAAAGCGATGAAAATTATTTTAAATGGTAGTGACATTAGTCAAATTGATATAGGTAATATTCTTGATGAAACCAATCAAAACATCGTTTTAGCAAGTCTTGTCATAGAAGAAACCATTATTAAGAAAGTGGAAGATGAAGCTAGTAAAGTAGATGCTGTCCTCACTATTCCTTATGCTATTGAACAAGATCGTTCATTGTGGAAAGGTCAATATGGTGAATTACGTGCCCTTCTTAATGCTTTAGATTACGTTCTTGGCGAAGGAGGAAGTATTACCAACTTCAACTTTGATTTAGATGTCGTCATTGAAGAAAAAGATGAAATCTTAAAATCACTTGTCATCAGTGAAACCATTATTACAAAAATTAAAGAACAAACCAGTATCTATATTCCTGTAGGATCAGGATATGGCCTTGTTAGTGATACTGATCGCAGTGCTTGGTTAAATGTTTATCCTCGTACTCTTGATGGAAATTACCAATATGACATTAACGATGATGTTATCATCATGACTTATGGAGAATTATCTCTATTACTTGATGCCATTGACATCATTGTTCCTGTTGATCCAATTTCAGGAGAACGAAGTTTAGAAACCATTTCCTTTGATATTGGAGAATTATTTGATCCTATTAATCGGCCAACTTTCTTGAAATCTCTTGTGATCTCTGAAACCATTGTTCATCAAATCTATAGTACAGCAGAAACAAGCACATCACTATACGTTCCGGGAACTATGTACCTGAATGCTCTAGATGATGCCTCAGAATTTAACCGTGACAAGTGGTTTAATGTGTATGATGGAGATACTCTAACATTAAAGGGAGAAATCGATTATTTACTCGATGCAGCTGATCTTGTTTTAGGAGAAGGTGCTTCCTTTGATTCTATTACTTTTGATGTTGGAATTGCTTTTGATTCAGTTAAGCAAGCTACACTCCTTAGATCTTTGGTCATCAGTGAAACCATGGTCCAAAAAATTGTAGAAGAAGCAAATAAACTGGGGTCTATGCTTGCTCTCCCAGGAGCAAATTATGTCAATGATATTAGCCTTGAGCAAAGTCGAAACAAGTGGTTTAATGACTATAGTGGTGAAACTGTAGTTGAACATGAATTAGCTCACCTTCTTAATGCTACTAGCAAAGTAACCACAGGTAGTGATTTCGCTAATTTGTCATTTGACCTGAATGCTGCTTTTGATGCAACCAATCAACCAATTATTTTACGTTCTTACATTATCTCTGAAACCATCTTACAAAAGATTGTAGAGGAAACCAATAATCCTGCATCAATGCTATCTTTACCACCAAATACTTACTTAGAAGATCCTTCTCTCACTGGTCGTGAAGGTTGGTATAATAAATATGATGCTTCTGGAAATGTAACCGAAACTCATGAACTTGCGCATTTACTTAATGCAACCAACATTCTTTTAGCAGGTGGAAGTTTCGAGGATGTATCATTTGATTTGAATGCCGCATTCAATGCAACCAATCAACCAATTATTTTACGTTCTTACATTATCTCTGAAACCATCTTACAAAAGATTGTTGCAGAAACCAATAATCCTGCATCAATGCTATCTTTACCACCAAGTACTTACTTAGAAGATCCTTCTCTAACTGGTCGTGAAGGTTGGTATAATAAATATGATGCTTCTGGAAATGTAACCGAAACTCATGAACTTGCGCATTTACTTAATGCAACCAACATTCTTTTAGCAGGTGGAAGTTTCGAGAATGTATCATTTGATTTAAGTGCTGCCTTTAGTGAAGTTAATCAACCAACAGTCCTAAAATCCTATGTTATTGCTGAAACGATCTTACAAAAGATTGTTATTGAAGCTAATAATCCTGCTTCTATGCTTGAGTTGCCGCCATCAGGATATCTCGATGATCCTTCATCTGAGTTACGAGATAATTGGTATAACGAGTATGATGTTAACGGGACTCTTAGTCAAACACATGAACTCGCTCATCTTCTCACCGCAGCAAACTTTGTACTAGATGGTGGAACATTTGAAAATATGGGCTTTAACTTAAGTGCTGCTTTCGACTCTGAAAAACAGCCTACAATCTTACGTTCCTATGTGATTGCAGAAACCATCATGCAAAGAATTATCGATGAAACCACAAATCCATCATCCATGCTATCCTTACCGCCAGCAGGTTACTTAAATGATCCATCACTAACTGATCGTTCGACATGGTATAATACTTATGATGTCAATGGAGATGTGACCGATACACAAGAGATTGCACACGTTCTTAATGCCACCAATATCCTATTAGGTGGAGGTGACTTTACGAATGTTAGTTTCGACTTAAGTGCAGCATTTGATGATGATAATCAAAAAGTTATTCTTAAATCTTACATCATTTCTGAAACCATTCTTCAAAGAATTGTTGAAGAAACAGAGAAACCAACCCCGGCATTATACTTAGCACCAACGCCATATCTAGATGATGTTGACACTGTTCAAAGAACAACTTGGTATAATACGTATGATGAAGCAGGTGATTTAGCAACTAAAAAGGAACTTGCAAACTTGCTAGAAGCATGCGAAATCATCTTGGGTGGAGACTCATTCGATGAGTTAACTACCTTTGATATTAGTGTCGCATTTGATCCAGCAAACCAAGAAATACTATTAAAATCGTTCGTTATTTCCGAAACCTTTGTCCAAAGTATTTATCAAGAATCTCAAACTGGTGCATTTGAATTACCATCTGAAACTTACCTTGAGAATCCAAACACATCTACTTTGCGATCCACTTGGTACAATCAATACACAGGTGCTGGAGTCTTACTACAAACCAAAGAAATTGCTCACTTGCTGAATGCAGCCAAAGAAATTCTACCTGCAGGATCAAATTTCACAGGAATGGATTTCAATCTTGAAAAATTATTTATCCAAGAAAAGCAAGACAAAGTTTTAAAATCATATGTATTTGCGGAAACTATCATATCGAAGATCTATGAACAGGATGGTATTGCTGTGAATGTTCCCATCAATGATTTGAATGGATCATCTTTATCCAATAAGGGCAATAGAAGTCCATGGTTCAATGTATATGATGGAGATATTGTCGATACTTATGGTGAAATTGCATACATGTTAAGTGCAACTAATACCATTCTTGGTGGTAGTGGAACATTTGAAACCATGGCATTTGAGATGAATGATCTCTTTGACGATGCAAAACAAGCAGTGATTTTACGTTCACTCGTTCTATCTGAAACCATCGTTCAAAAGATTTTTGATCAAAATGATACCATTACTTCTATGCCTACAGTTGATTTAGTGAACCGCCCATTACAAGATGCTACGAATCGTTCAGCTTGGTATAATGTTTATAGTGGAGAAAGCATTGTTGAAAATGAAATTGCAAAATTCCTAGACTCCGTTGAGTTAATTGTTGGAGAAGGCTCATTTGAAACCATGGGTGCTATCGACATCGATACCATTCTTGGACTAACATTTGTGCTTAATCACAATTCCGACTTCTACGTAACTGAAAGTGATTTTGCAACTCTCGTCAATTCTATTGTTATGGAAAACCTCATTGCTCCATTGGTATTAGACATTGCTGAAAATGCTATGTTAGACTATTTAACAGTACCAAATGATGGTTACCACTTCTACAAGAAAGATCTTATTACAAATTATGATCCAGCAACCTTCAATGGAAATCTATATGACCTACAAGGATTCCTTGAATCACTCTATGTGATGAATCAAGCTGATATTGATTATGATGATTTGGCGAATACAAACATTTTAACATTTAATGATACAACTGCAGCTACCTTCGCTAAAGCAATGGTCATCTCACGCGTCTTCAAGGGATCAATCGAGCAAATGTTTAATACAATGCTCTATCCAACTTACAATACAATGCCCGCTCAAATTCCAGTATCTATAATGCCTCCAATTATTTATTATAAGTACGACTGGGATGATGTGAAGTTCCTTCAAACAGATTATGATGATGAAACAAGATTGGTTTCTTATAACAATCTAGTTGCAAAACTTGCTGCTTTGAAAGAAACTGAAACAGTAAATGGATACGATATTCCAACAGCGTTCTATCATTTATAAAGGAGGTAAAGATGAAATTAATTATTACAATTGTTGCAAAAGAAGACGCTCCACGCGTCATTCGAGAGTTAGTCGCAAAAAAATTCTTTGTGACAAAACTTGCTTCATCAGGTGGTTTCTTAAGAAATGGAAATACGACCTTGATGATTGGGACTGACGACGTAGAAGTGAATCATGCAATTGAGATTATTACTGAGTTTTCTAAAAGTCGTCGTGAATTCGTTCCCAACTCGATTGTTAGTGAATTTGGTATCATATCAGCCACCCCCATTGAAGTGAATGTCGGAGGAGCCACCTTATTTGTGGTGGACGTTGAAAAATTTATCAAAGTATAAAGAAGCCACCCTATCGTGAAACGATAGGGTGTTCTTTTAGCTAAAAAAGTCGATTTTTCTATTTAAAAAATAGGCTGTTGCATTGCTTTATTGATTTCAATATGATATAATAGGCTGTATAATAATATTGTTATCATTGTGAAAGGAACTCGATATGAAAGAAGAGCAAAATTTAGAAAATGGAATAACATTAGTAGAACTCTTTAATATGTTATTCCGCAACATTTATTTAATCATCATTACTATTGCAGCCATTACCCTTATTGGTATAATTTATACTTTTCAATTTGTTCATCCCACATATACTTCAAGTTCCGACATTATGGTTCAAGTGGATAAGACTTCTGGAGAAGGAACAAGTACCAATGATATCGATTTAACATCTACTCTTCGTATTGTTCAAACAGTTGCTGAATTCGTTCAAAAAGATTTCGTTATTGATGAAGTGATTGAGGATTTAGGTCTTGATATTACCGCATCAGGCTTACGAAAAAAACTGTCTGTCAATTATAGTTCAACGAGTTTATTTGTAACAATTAAATATGAAGATGAAGATCCAATGGTATCACAAAGAGTTGTTAATTCCCTCATTTCCAATGCCATTGAGATTGCAAATGCTGAATTTCCAGTTTTAAATAATGTTATGATTCAAGGCGGAAGTGCAAAAATAGGTGTCTATGCATCTCCCAATAAAACACTTAATGTAATTATTAGTTTCATTATTGGAGGAATTGTTGGGGTTGGTGCAGCATTACTTCTTGAATTCTTAAAGACTACCGTTCGCAATAAGAAAGAACTTGAAGCTTTAATTCCTAACTATCAAGTGATTGGTGTAATTCCACTTATGGGAAATGGAGACAAGGGTGAGTAAAATGGCAAAGCAAAGCAAATCAAGTAAAAAGCCCGAATACATAAAACTACGTGGAATTGTAGAAGAGACGCATGTTCAAGAATCATTTGAGAAACTTCAAGTGAATGTTGGACTTGCCTCCGTTGATGAAAAAGTGAAAGTCATTCAAATTACTTCTTCAACTCAAGATGAAGGTAAAACAACAGTCGCAGTCAATCTTGCCTTTTCATACATCAATCGTGGCTTTAAAGTATTAATTGTTGATCTCGACTTACGCCGCCCCAAAATTCATCGTAATTTCGAACTTCCTAATGAAAATGGCATTGTTGATTATGCATCGGGGAAATGTGCCAAAGAAGCTCTTATCAAGCACACAAAATATGGAATTGATGTAGTGTTTTCCGGTAATAAAACACCTTATCCAGCAAAAATTCTTGAATCAGAAATGATTCGTTCCCTACTTTCAGAAGCAAAAGAAGTATATGATTATATAATTCTTGATACTCCGCCTGTGTCAGTCGTGGTGGATCCAATTCTAGTATCCAAATATGTTGATGGTACCTTATTCATCGTTCAAGCCGAAAAAACAAAAAAAGCCATTATTAAAGAATCCCTTCATACTCTTGAAAACGCTCAAGCAAATGTATTGGGATTGGTTATTACTTCCGTTAAAGAAAAATATACAAAATATAATTATAAGTATTATTACTCTGAATAAAGAAATGAGGTGTAAAGATGATTGACATCCATACTCATATTTTACCAGGGGTAGATGATGGTTCAACCGATCTAGATAACTCATTAAAAATGTTAGAACAAGCTTATGAACAAGGTGTGACACACCTTGTTTTAACTCCCCACTCCATTTTAAATTCTAAAACATTTTTAAAAAAAGAGGAACTACAATTACGATTTAACAAATTGGTAGAATCAGCGAAAAACATTCCTATTCGTTTATATTTAGGGAGTGAAATATTCTACACTGATAAGGTTTTATCAAAGTTAGTTAGTAATGAATTGCAAACTTTTGCAAATTCAAAATATTTATTAATCGAATTTTCTATGAGAGAAGAAAGCGATCTTGATGAGATTCTTTTCAACATTCGTGCAAAGGGATTTCAACCCATATTAGCCCATCCTGAGCGATATGAATATATGACTGCTGAGAAATTAACAGCACTTAAAGAAAATGCGTTAATTCAAATGAACACAACATCGATTGATGGATCACATGGTCATAAAGTTAAAAAGAGAGCATTTGCTTTTTTGAAAGAGAATTTAGTTGATTTTATATCGAGCGATTGTCATAATGCTACTACAAGGGCATGTTCCCTCAAAAACTGTTTTGAATTAATTGAAAAAAAGTTTGGAGAAGAAAAGGCTCTTAATCTTTTTCATAATAATCAATTAAAAATGATTCGAGATATAAATGCTTTTTTAGACAAGTCTATCATTTAGGCTTGTCTAAATTTTCTTTACAAATCTTCAAAGTATATGGTATAATGTTCGTGTTATAGATGGCTCCATAGCCAAGCGGTAAGGCATGGGTCTGCAACACCCTGATCGTTGGTTCAAATCCGACTGGAGCCTCCATATAAGAACGCTAACTTTGATACAAAAAATATCAAAGTTTTTGCATTAAATAAGCATATTTTGGGAAAAAATAGGCTAAAATAAGAGAAAAAGCTCTAATATTCGTTAAACAACGGTCTTTAGAGCTTTTTTTGGTATTAGTTGGGTTACACTATTTAATTATTGCTAGTTTAAAATTGCACTATTTAATTATTGCTAGTTTAAAATTGCACTATTTAATTATTGCTTGTTTAAAATTGCACTATTTAATTATTGCTTGTTTGAAATCGCACTATTTAATTATTGCTAGTTTGATATTGCACTATTTAATTATTGCTAGTTTGATTTTGCACTATTTAATTATTGTTTATTTCTAACAAGAGGTCCACTTGTATTTAACTGAAATTTTCGTATTTTATAAAAAAGCAGTGAAATATCTTATTTTATGTGATATAATTATTATGTATTTATAAAATGTATCAAAACTATTATATGGGTGTAACGAAATAACATTTTTCTATCTATCAATCATGATGATTATGACAAGTGAGTTTGAATCTCCTTTTCTCCACCATTGATTAGATATAACTATGCTATTGACGTTAGATGTACGTTGATAGCATTTTATTTTACTCTTATACATTATATAAAAATAAGGGTGGCAAAATTAGTATAAAATTACTAATTTAACTGCTTAAAATTGATCTTTTCTCTTAGATACCCACTAGCCGGAGTTGTATAAATTTAACAAGTTTTTAGGAAAGGTGTAGTTATATAAAATTAATTATGATATACTTTTAGTAAAATGATAACTTGTAAAATTGTTATTTTATCGAGCAGCAGGAATGGTGTGATTGTAATTATTAAAGAAAAGAGTCTACAATATATATAACCAATTCTTGCAATATAAAATGAAGACGGATTATATAAAACAAAAAAAGAAGTAAATTCTAGGAGGAATATTACAATGATTTCTGATGATTTAAAAAATATAGTTGGTAAGCTTAATCAACAAGGAAAAATGATTTTTCCGGAAGGAGCATTGGAAGAACAAATTATAATATTTGAAAAAGAACACAATATTAAATTTCCAAAAAAGTTCAAAGAGTGGTTACTCTTTGCCGATGGTGGAGAGCTCTTTTTACCTGCAGGTGTTCAGTTGTATGGTGTGGCTCATAAACCAATAATTGATGTAAATGACAATGATAGACCGTGTGGAAAATATATTGTTATTGGAGCATTGTCATCCGGAGATCCGATTTTATGCGAAAAGTCAGGAGAGCGAATTTCAGTTTATAACCATAAAGATGGTAAAATTGAAGATGATGAAACCTATTTAGATTTCTTTGTTTTCTTGAATGAACTTTATGATATGCTAGGATTCGGGAGTTAATCAATGTCAAGGCGAACAGCAGAAGCAAACAAAGCTATAAATGATGCCTGGCTTAGAGAGCAACAGTTAGTGAGCGAAGGCAAAGGGACACGAGATTGGACACATAAACAGCAAAAAGATATTCTTGAAAGAGGAAAAGCGTATGACGATGATGGTAAGGTATTAGAAGGTCATCACATGAAAAATGTTGCAACTAACCCTGAATATCAAGGCAATCCTGATAATATTCAATTCCTTACAAGATCTGAACATTATGATGCCCATGGGGGCAATTATCAAACTTCAACTAATGGCTATTACAATCCAAACACTGGAGAAACAATAGAGTTTGATATTGAAGGAATTGAACCTTGTCCAATTATCGATTTGAGCAATCCAGTAATCAAACTAACAAACAGTACCATAAAAGATTGCACCAAAAATGACGGAAAAACCACCCAAAATAATTCTAATAGTGATGATACATATATTCCTAAAATGCAAAATACTAAACAAATACCAGCTACAACCAAGATCTCCTCAAATTCCGTCACTGTAAAGAAGATCAAGATAATCCCGAATAAGAGAGATGAAAACTTTTTTAAAAGTAGATTCAATAAAATTAAAAAAACATTTGTAAATTTTGAAACCCTTCACCCAATTGCCAGCTTAGTGTTAAATAAAGTAGCTGTAATTGCAGTAGAAGTAAGTTTGAATTATGTCGTTTCAAAAGCAATTGGAAGTAGCAAATCAAACAAGATAAGCAGTGGTGTGGAGATTGATAATGACACCTATACTCAAATCCCTTCGATAAACAATAACAGTATCGTTGAAAAAACTTTTAACGTAGATGGCTTTGACAAAACAGAACGAGCATCACCTATTATGCATCCTGTACGCGAATATGATCGAAAACTAAACGGAAAGAATATACATGTCTCATCTTATTCCCGTGGTGGAAATGGCAAAAAAACTGATTAGACAGCGCTTAAAAATGATTGAATAAGTTCTATTATACGGGCATTTCATGGCTTTGTTTTCTCTATCTGACAAAAATTGTTTGATATGTTCCCCTGTATTAGTTTTGAATTGATTAATCTATAATACTAGTTCCAATTTGTCGCACTAACTTGTTTTAATTAGTTTATATAATTATTAATATAATTGTTATCATTATTAGATTATAAGGTTAAAAAAAATGTAAATGTTGGAGGGTTATTATTTGATAAAAGGTGAAACTATTAATGCTAAAACACATGCAGAGTTTCTTAATAATATATTAAATAAAGACTTTAAGGGATATATGCGCTGTACATATCGACTTCCCAATAATCTTATTATTTGGTTTATAAGATTGAACAATAAAGAGACTAAATGGGGATGAACAAATACTTTTGAAACAGAAAGTAGAATTTTAGAAAAATATACAGGAAATCCTGAGGACAAATTAGAATCTCATAAAGGATTAGATTTTCATAATGGATCTTCTTTAAATAGAGCAGTATTTAATATAATTGATTGTAATCTAGAAAGACAATATAAATTCATAGGTATCTTTGAATACTGTAATCAATCAAATATGATAATAGAATTTGGCTCAAGGTATCGGATAATTTAAATTTAAATTAAATATCTAAATTCGACGAGTTAGTCAGGAATATAGGGAACAAGTTACAAATGAATATTACTTTCCTTATCACAAAGGACTAGATGAATTAACCTTATCACTATCAGATAATAGACTTATTATTGTAGATTGCCATTCGTACTCAGAAGAATGTGTATTACATAATAAAAGGGCATCATATTCGGATATATGTCTTGGCTATGAAGAACAATATTATTCAGAATCACTAGTGGAAGGAGTTAGAAACATTTTTGAAAGTAATGGATATTTTGTATCGTACAATACTCCGTACAAAGGAACGTTAATTCCTAATCCTATTTATGGAAAAAATCTATCTGAAGTATTCTGCATTATGATTGAGATAAATAAACGTGTGTATTTACCCAACGATCAGCTATTTGATAAGTGTAAATTCGCCATTGGGATGGTTTTAGAGTACTTGAAAGATTTTACAAATTAATCACTTATTAATGAAAGTATTATATAAGACTTTGATTTTAACACTTATGTCTATATTAATTTAAGAACAACTAAAAAGTGTTAATGTAGGTTGGAGATCATATATTCAATATATTAAAATTGGTGTTTACCATCATAAAAAAATAATTAGTTTAATTTAATAAATATGGTTGTATTAAGTCTTAAATGTAGAAAAGTGGTTTAAAATAACCTGTTCTAAGTGAGAACTTCAATAGTGAGTTATTGAATGTATTTACAAATAATCATTAATGATATACAATATACTAGATGACAAATAATTTAAAAAATATATGAGGTGATGATTATGGTATGTCCTTACTGTAGAAACGCTATGAATGAAGGGGATATTACTACTTTTAGTGAAAAATTATGTTGGACTCCAAGGGGGGAGAAAAGAAGCCGTTCCAAACGCAATCCAAGCCCAAATGGATTCCTAATAGTAAAGTTTGATTTTTGGAGATCTAAAAGTATGACTACTGCTTATTTTTGTAAGCTATGTAAAAAAATAATAATTAATATTGAATAATCCTTAAAATGGTATATTTTGAACTTTTATAATTTGTTCTGTCAAGAAAAGAAAAGTGTGATATAATTTTATAATTGATTTTATGACATACTTAAACAGTTTGAATGGAATTTAAAGTTTCATCAGAAAAATTAAAACAAGGAACTAAAGGAATTATACGAGATGGCTTAACAACAACATTATTTAGGGGGGCGTAAACTAGTCAGGGGTGCGTGATTTACCATCAAGGGTGCGTGAATTTCAGTAGGGGTGCGTAATTGTATTAAAACAGGTAACTCAACACATAAGAAAACAATTACTTTGATATAATAAAATCGGTTGTATTAAGGGATATTGATAGAATAACGAATAAAAATAAGGGTTTTTAACCTGAAGCAAAGAAAATAAGACTCTAGAGAGTGATTTGCAT
>JAQVOS010000078.1 GCA_028702495.1 Bacilli bacterium | reverse complement strand
GCTGGATTGATGTAATTCAGACTTTCATAGTCGTCCGCATGAATCGTCGTTCGACACATCCATCCAATGATGAGGACACTCATCAATAATAATAAGATTTTTTTCATCATTTCCTCCTAAATGAATTATTTTAAGTGAGGATATCATGAAAATCACAAAACCTCGCTTCATTCAATATATTATGAAGCGAGGTTTCTTTTTACTAAAAAATGCATACAAATGTATGCATTTATTGTAACGATGCAAGAACCTTTTGAACGATTTCTTCCATCTTTTGAGTGTTTTTTTCAATTTCTTCAACAAATTTGAATTGAGCACGAGCTCGAATCAAATTGTGATTTTCATAATGAGTGGTGAAATATTGATCGCCATCCAAATAATCGGTTAAAAATCTCATTCCGCATTCTAATGTAATGATTTTCGCGGAAGTTACGAGATGCTTGATTTCTTCAGGAGTTAAAATATGGTGGACTGTTTCAAGAAAGCCACGGGTGAATAACTCAAATAGCTCCATGTTAACATGGATTTTACTTAAATCAGGTTCATCTTCAACGGCCGTTGATGCCCCTACGCGAATCGCATCCCCAAAATCATAAAGAACACTGCCAGGCATGACCGTATCTAGGTCAATGACACAAATGGCTTGATCGGTGGCTTCATCAATCATGACATTATTTAATTTGGTATCGTTGTGTGTCACGCGGGTGGGAATGGTTCCTTTTGCTAATCCCTCTTCAATGATTTTCATATCATCTTGACGATCACATATGAATTTAATCTCATTAAAAACATCCAGTCCACGATCGTGGGTATCAATATTCGCAACATTAATAAATGTTTCATAACGTTTGGGAGTGTTGTGAAAATCAGGAATGGTAATGTTTAATTGATCGATTGGAAAATCACTGAGTTGCAATTGGAATTTACCAATGGCTTTTCCAACTTCATAAAGTTGCATTGGATTGACAATTTTTTCATAGGTTTTTGCCCCATGAATAAATTTGTAACAACGCCAATAGTTTTCTCTTAGTTTGACATAAGAACCATTTCTTTTGGTGTTCACAATCTCAAGGGAACAACGTGAATAATCACACCCATTATTTGCTTCTTTGTTTCGAATATGGTTTGTTACGAGTTCAATATTCTCCATGACATCTTTGGGACGTTTGAACACGTTCACATTAATTTGCTGTAAAATGTACTTTTTTTCAGAAGTCGTGGTGACTAAAAAAGTTTTATTAATGTGCCCATTTCCATACTCTTCTGACTTGATAATTTCCCCATCAATGTCAAAAGCGGATAAAATTTGATACATGATCATAATAATAAAGCTCCCTCATTTATAATGCTCCTATATTATATCATATTGTTTTTTACATGTCTATAAAACAATGATAACTTTTCGAACAATGTTTTAAAAAGAAGGCTTTGTGAAAAGAGGAAGGCTGTGATATAATACTTTTATAATCACGATAAAGGAGATTCATCCTATGAAAGCTTATGAACGTTTTTTAAAATATATCGCAATTGATACAACCTCTAATCCAACCAGTGGCCTCCATCCATCGAGTCCTAATCAAAAGATCTTAGCCACCCTTCTTGTTGATGAAATGAGGCAGCTAGGACTTATTAATGTTATTATGGATGCTTCTTCTTATGTTTATGGAACCATCCCTGCCACCATTCCTCATCCCACTACTGTTGGCTTCATAGCCCATCTTGACACTTCTTGTGATGTGTCGGGCGCAAATATAAAACCCAAGTTTCATCCCAATTATCAAGGTGAAGATTTGATATTAAATGAACAAGAACAAATTATTCTTAAAGCGGGTGATTTTCCCCAACTTAAAAACGAATGGGGAAGAACACTGATTACAACGGATGGAACAACTCTTCTTGGAGCAGATGATAAAGCAGGGATTGCGGAAATCATGACCATGGCTGAATATTTCCTGAAGCATCCAGAGATTCCTCATGGAACTATTAAAATCGCCTTTACTCCTGATGAAGAAATTGGTGAAGGGGCAGATGGATTTGATGTTCGGTCCTTTGGTTGTGACTTTGCCTTCACTGTCGATGGTGGGGAAGAAGGCACCATTAATTATGAAAACTTTAATGCAGCTAGTGCAACGGTTATGCTCCATGGAACCAACATTCACCCTGGAAGTGCCAAAGGGAAAATGGTGAACAGCATTCACCTTGCCATGGAATTTCATCAAGGTTTGCCAAAAGAGCAAGTTCCTGAATTAACCGAAGGGTATGAAGGGTTTCAACACTTGAACAACATCCATGGAACCGTCGAAGAAACAGAACTTCATTACATCATTCGTAACCATGATATCACTCGATTCCAAGCTCAAAAGGCTCACTTTTTGGCACTTCAAGAGGCCATGAATAAAAAGTATCACCATTCCGTTTGTACCGTTACCTTAAAAGATACCTATTATAATATGTTTGAGAAAATGAAAGACCATCTTGATCTCGTCGATCTCATGGTTCAAGCCAATGAAAAAGTAGGCATCGTGCCAAAAATTGAACCCATTCGTGGGGGAACCGATGGTGCTCGTTTAACCTATGAAGGACTCTTATGCCCTAATCTTGCCACTGGCGGATATAATTTTCATGGGAAAATGGAGTGTATCTCAATTGAGGCTATGGATCATTGTACAGATGTTCTCATTCAAATTGTCCATGAAGTCTTTTCAAAAAAAATGTAACTCATAAGAGTTACATTTTTTTATCATCCATGGTCGCCAAGATGGCTTCCACTTCAGTTGTGATTTGGCGAATGGTTCCATCAATAAATGGATTTTTTAAACCAACTGCTTCAACGAGGGCTAAGAATGGTTTTGAGCCTCCCATTTTACATAATTTGACATAACTATTCCATGCTTCTTTGGAATCTTTCCGTGAAAGCAAGAAATATTGAAGCGCACACATTTGAGCAAGCGTATAATCGATGTAATAGAAAGGTGTTGAGAAAATATGACCTTGCCGGAACCACCATCCACCTTTTTCAAAGAATGGATTGTCTTCGTAGATTTTGTAAGGAAGATACTTTTTCTCAATCTCACGCCATTTTGCTTTTCTTTCAGCAGGAGTTGCTTCAGGATGATCATATACAAAATGTTGAAATTCATCAACGGTCACTCCATAAGGAACGAATAGGAGGGCTTCAGACAAATGAGCATACTTATATTTAGGTTCAGCATCGCCAAAGAATTGTTTCATCCATGGCCAAGCAAAGAATTCCATACT
>JAQVOS010000005.1 GCA_028702495.1 Bacilli bacterium | reverse complement strand
GCAATGGCACTTCTAGCCAACCTACCAAGGAACTAATATGCGCCTCAGACACATAAAAAACGCCCAAGAAGTTCTTCATGAGCGAAGCGATTTAGTGGTTTTAGATCCGATTGCTCATCAAGGAAAATGGCGCGATCTTTACCCAAAAGCCAAGGCTCTACATCTTGAAATTGGCATGGGAAAAGGTCAATTCATTCTTGAAATGGCCAAAAGAAATCCTGACATCTTATTTCTTGGTCTTGAAAAACAAGCAAGTGTCTTAAAGAAAGCCATTGATAAAGTCGAAAAGAAAGAGGATAATTGCTGGTTTATATTAGGGGATGCGGAAGAACTCCTTAGTATGTTTTTACCCCAAGAAGTGGATAAACTCTATTTAAACTTTAGCGATCCTTGGCCTAAAAAACGTCATACAAAACGTCGCTTAACCGCTTCGCATCATTTGGAACAATACACCGTCCTTTTATCATCTCAAGGAACAATTGAATTTAAAACGGATAATCGTCATTTGTTTGAGTTCTCATTAAGAATGTTCACTGAGCAGGGATGGATCTTAGATGAATTGTCGCTCAATCTTCACGAAGATAAGCAAGATAATTCTGAGTCTCTTGTGACAACCGAATATGAAGATCGCTTTGTAACCAAAGGGAATATCATTTATTATGTGAGGATAAAAAAATGGAAAGAATGAAATTATACGAACAACTTGTGAACCTTCCTGGAATCGCCGGACATGAAAGTATGGTTCGGTCTTTTGTAAAGGAAGAACTAGAAAAACATACCGATGAAATCATTCAAGATCGTCTTGGATCAATTTTTGGAGTGGACCGAAAAAAAGGCCCCACCATTATGATTGCCGGTCATATGGATGAAGTAGGACTCATGGTTATAAGAATTACGGATGAAGGCTTTATTAAGATGCTACCCATCGGTGGGATCCAAGCAGAAGTCTATTATTCCCAAAATATGGAAGTTATTATTTCTCCAACCAAACGCATCAAAGGTCTCATTGGAGCGATTCCTCCACATATTAACCGCGGAAGTGATGAAGCCAAGAAAGACTTGAGTTTTGATGATCTTCTCTTAGATATTGGAGCTTCTTCAAAACAAGAAGCACTTGATTGGGGAATTACCGTGGGTCAAGCCATCGTCAGTCAAAACAACTACTACGTCATGGAAGATGGAAAAAAGATTGTATCTAAAGCATGGGACAATCGCTTTGGTGTTGGAATGGCACTCGAAGTATTCGCTGAAGCGAAAAAGCTCAATCATCCCAATACTCTCATTTGTGGCGCAACCGTTCAAGAAGAAGTAGGACTAAGAGGGGCTACAACCGCCTCGAACCTTGTGAAACCAGATCTCTTTATTGCAGTAGATGTTTCTCCAGTGGGAGATTTCTTATCCAAAGATCATCCTCGTGCTTTTGGTAAATTAGGAGAAGGCTTCCTCATCCGTTTCTATGATCCTCGTTGCATCATGCATCAAGGAATTCAGGGGTATTTTGAAAAGTTAGCTCGTGAACATCATATTAAATGTCAATATTTCTTATCCATGGGAGGGACCGACGCAGCAGCTGCCCAATATTCTGGGGCAATCGCCACCACTGTAGGTCTTCCTGGACGCTATATTCATACCAATGCGGCCATCATTGATGTCCGCGATGTTGAAGAAGTGAAGAAGATGCTTCTTGCTCTGGTCATGAACTTTGATGAAGCTGCCCTTCGCGAAGTGAAGAAAAATGTATAAATTATTCGTTGGTACCCAGAATCGAGTGAAGTTAGATGCTGTTCGATTGGCTCTTAAAGATATGGGATTAGTCTATGAGGTTGTGGGACTATCCACCGATAGTGGTGTTTCATCCCAGCCCTTTAGTGATAAAGAAACCATTGAAGGAGCTACCAATCGCGCCCTCAAATGCGGCGACCAAGGACTTAGAATGGGACTAGAAGCGGGAGTGGAATACACCAACGGTCACCTGTTCTTAGTGAATTGGGGAGTTCTCATAGATCATAATCAAGAACATTATATGGCCGGTGGAACACGAATTCCGCTCCCCAAAAAAGTTCAAATTGAACTTGAACAAAAGCAAGATGAACTTGCAACCATCATGGATCGTCTCTATAAAACCGAAGATATCAAACATCATGAAGGTGCCATCGGACTATTTACTGATGGATCAGTTAAACGCATCGACATATTTGTTCATATTGTGAAACTATTAATGGGGCAATATTTGGTTAAAAATGGAGGTAAATAAATCATGAAAGGTTTACTCATTTTAGCAGATGGCTTCGAAGACACTGAAGCCATTATGACCCTCGATATTTTACAAAGGGCTGGATTTGAAGTAAAAACAGCAGCCATTTGTAAAGATTTACATGTGACATCCAGTCATGCTCTACATGTTCTTGCGGACATGTTTTTAGAGAATGTAAATGTTCGTCAATTTCAATTTTTAGTGATTCCTGGTGGGCGTGCGGTCGAGGCGATTTTACGACATCAGCAAGTGATTGAACGTCTCACTCTTGACTTTCATCAAGAACAAAAGCTTATTGGTGCCATATGTGCTGCTCCGAGCCTTCTTATTCAATATGGTCTTTTAAAAAATACTGAGTACACTTGTTTCCCCGGATTTGAGGATTTGGAAAAAGCACCCTTGCATCGAAATCAAGGAATCGTAATTACGCCTCACATCATTACTGGAAAAGCAATGGGATATACACAAGATTTTGCTTTAGCAATGGTTGAAGCAATGGGAGGAAAACCCCTCCGCGATAAAGTTTATCAATCCATGCGTGGAGAAAAATAGTTCAGTCCCTTTAAAAATTGATTGCTAACCTTTTTAAAAAGTCTTGTTAAAAGAAATAAATTATGCTAAAATACATTTATATGATTGCGTGGTGAAAAAAATGCCAAAATCAGAAAAATCCGGTAAAGTGAAATCTCAAAAAGAGGTCGCTACTAAAGCAATGGATCTAACAGTTGAACGTTATACTTCGGTAGATTCCAACACTGGATTGTCAAAAGAACAAGTCGAAAAACGGCAACTCCAACATCTAGTGAACAAAACCAATGTAAAACATGGAAAAAGTGTTGGTCGCATCATTTTTGATAACCTCTTTACCTTTTTTAACATTCTATATTTAGTCATTACTGTCTTATTATCGATTGCCTTAAGTTGGTCAAATATGACCTATTTGCCCGTCATAATTCCTAATATTATTATTAGCATCGTTCAAGAGATTAAAGCCAAGAAAATGATTGATAAACTATCCTTGGTTTCTGCTCCAAAAGCGGTTGTCATTCGTGATGGAGAAACCATTGAAACAACCACTGATGAGGTTGTATTAGATGATGTATTATCCTTTAAAGCGGGGGATCAAATCTATACCGATTCTATTGTCCTATCTGGACATGTAGAAGTGAATGAATCTCTCATCACAGGCGAAGCCGATTCCATTGGTAAAACGACTGGTGAATTCTTATATTCGGGAAGTTATATTGTGAGTGGTTCTTGCTTTGCTCGTGCTGAACATGTCGGGGAAGATAACTACGTTGAAAAACTTGCTTCCGAAGCTCGTAAACATCAAAAACCAAAATCAGAACTCATGAGAACCTTAAATGCCATTATTCGCATCATTTCGATTATTATCATACCATTAGGTGCGCTCACGTTTTATCAAAAACTTACAACCCTCGGCGGACTATTCAACATGCCAAACTATTCAGAAGCAGTTAAAACTGCTGCAGCAGTTGTCATTGGTATGATTCCATCTGGACTCTATCTTTTAACAACCATCGCTTTGGCTGTGGGGGTTCGAAAATTAGGTCGGAATAATACGCTGGTGCAGGAACTTTATTGTATTGAAATGCTTGCCCGCGTGGATACTTTGTGTCTTGATAAAACTGGAACCATCACCGATGGTACTATGAAAGTGCTTGATTGTGTTGAAGTCAAAAATACAACAGATTATACCATTCGTGAAATCATCGGTTCGATGATGAATGCTTTTTCTGAAAGCAATCCTACAAGCGATGCCTTGATTCGTTATTTCGATAAGAATAAAGTGTTATCACCCGTCGTAACCATTCCTTTCTCATCCAAACGGAAATATAGTGCGGTCACCTTTGCCAATCCTGTCAATAAAGAAATTGTGGGAACATTCTTACTAGGAGCTCCTGAATTTGTCTTAACCGATCAATATGATAAAGTAAAACCAAAGGTTGAACGTTTTGCTGCTCAAGGGTGCCGAGTTCTTGTATTAGGATATGCCACAGGCTCGATCAAACAAGAACAACCACCAAAACTCGTTCGTCCTCTTGCCCTTATTGTAATTCAAGACCACATTCGCGAAACGGCTTATTCAACCATTGAATATTTCAGAAATAATGGTGTAGATGTAAAAGTCATTAGTGGTGATAATCCTTTGACCGTTTCTGAAATTGCGGCTCGCGCTGGCGTTCGAAACGCGGAAAGATTCATCAGTCTAGAAGGATTAAGTGATGAAGAAGTGACGGAGATTGCTTTTGATTATACAGTTTTTGGTCGGGTCTCCCCCACTCAAAAACGGGTTCTTGTTCGAGCATTCAAAGCTCAAAAGCGGACTGTTGCGATGACGGGAGATGGTGTCAACGACATCCTTGCTCTCAAAGAATCGGACTGTTCGATTGCCATGGCCTCAGGATCGGAAGCAACGCGATATGTTGCGCATCTCGTTTTGATGGACTCAAATTTTGCTTCAATGCCTAAAGTAGTCTCTGAAGGTAGACGAGTGATTAATAACATTCAAAGAACCTCTTCCCTCTTCTTAGTTAAAACAATCTTC
This sequence comes from Bacilli bacterium, assembly GCA_028702495.1. Classification (GTDB taxonomy): domain Bacteria; phylum Bacillota_I; class Bacilli_A; order ML615J-28; family CAG-698; genus JAQVOS01. Next base: position 44,027 of record JAQVOS010000005.1, on the reverse strand, counting down.
ACGGTTCTATTGACTATTTTGTATTTGGTGCTCTCACGAACCACCTCATTGGGACAAGGATATCCTTTCCAATCTGGTCAATTGTGGCTCATCGAATTCTTCGCCATTGGCTTCCCAGCGACTATTTTAGCCCTTCAACCAAACAATGAACGTGTCAAAGGTCGTTTCATTGCGAACGTTATGAAGAGAACCCTTCCAGGAGCTCTGACAGTTGTCGTATTTCACGCGGTCATGTACTTCTTAAGACTTCAAAATATCTTTGCTTGGACAACAGAAGAATATTCATCTATTGCTCTCATTCAAACAACCTGGATTTGCATCCTTGTTTTATTCCAAGTATCGAAACCGTTTAATTGGTTAAAATCTTTGGTCTTTGGGTTTGTTTTCATCAGTTCAATCTTAGCCGTTATCTTTATGGGAGATTCCCTCTTGTTTGGACAACCCTTCTTAAATATTGTTTCTCTTGATAAAACCAATTATTTATTCTTATTCCTATTATTGGTACTAGCTCCACAAGTTATGGCTGCGATATCAAAAGTGTTAGGAAAAGTACAAATTAGTGAATAAACAATAAAACGAGTAGCTTTCATCTTTGAAGCTACTCGTTTTATTGTTGATGTATCATGAGCTAAGTGTCGATGGGTTTACAAAAAAACTTGATAGTTTAGTGATTTTGTGCTAAAATCTTTTTATAACTTTCGGGGGAAACTATGAAACAAAAATTAACATTAGAAGAAAAATTAGCAAAGAGAAAACTCACACGACCACCTCACCTACTTTATTGGCTCTTAGGATACATTTGGAAATTTGTTTTTACGCGAAGACTTCATGTCTCATACAAATATAACATTCGTCTTAAGGATTTTAAGGGGCCTTATTTTGTCATCAGCAATCATGCTTCTCGGGTCGATTATCTCTATACTGGAGCAGCCTTTTTACCTCATCGCCTCAATTATGTAGCTGGGTACAATGAATTTTTTAGGTCTCATTTAGCCCTTATTTTCCACTTATTTCAAGTGGTGCCAAAACGTAATTTCACAACTGATATCAATACCATCAAACAAATCAGTCGTATCATCAAGAAGAAAGGGAAGATAATTGTTTTCCCTGAGGGTATGAGCTCCATATCAGGTTCAAATCAACCCTGTGCCATTGGGACAGGGAAATTAATTAAACATTTTGGAATTCCTGTCCTAATGACCCATATCTCGGGAGGGTATCTCACCAATACCAAATATTGTTTGGATGAACGTGCTGGGAAAGTGAATGTTGAAATCTCATCTCTCTTTACGAGTGAAGATATTAAGAATATGAGTGAAGAAGAAATCCAATCAAAAATTGATTGTGTCATTCATCATGATGATTATGAATGGAATAAAACGGCTCGCGTTCGTTTCGATGGCCATGGAGAAATGGCTAAAAACCTTCATACTCTTCTTTACTGGTGTCCTCGTTGTCATCACGAACTCACAATGGAAGGAAATGGTAACGCGATTACTTGTAAACATTGTGGCAATGGAGCCTATCTTAATGAGTATTATGACCTCATTCCGAATGACGGCGAATCAGTGATTCCTGAAACCCCTGTTAAATGGTTTGATTTGGAACGTGAAAATGCTTATAAGGTGGTATCGCAACCAGATTTTGTTTTAGAAGAAAAAGTGCGTTTGGGAACGCTTCTACCTTATGATACCCTGAAGAACCTCAAAACCTCTGAACTTGTTGGAGAAGGGGTCCTTCGTCTTGATCCAACCGGAATGACTTATACCGGGACCAAATATGGAAAACCATTTACCTTCCATATGAATCCGGAAACGCTCCCTACCTTTGGAATGTGCACCGATACGTCTTTCATTACGACTTATCACAACTATGAATACTATGAGTTTTATCCTGAACGTCCTGTTGCGATAAAATGGCTTCACTATGCTGAAGAACTACATCGCATCAAGGGTGGAAAGTGGAAAAACTTTCCCAATGTACCCTTTTATCAAGAAAAATAGTTTGTAATTATTTCCCAACTGTTTTGACTTTTTTTCATTCTTATGGTATAATATACAAAGCGTGAGGTTTCCTCACCCCTTGCTCTAGGATAGAGCCAATAGACCAAAAGGAGGTGTTCGAATGAAACTATATAAAGGTATGTATATCATTCGCCCTGATTTAACTGAGGATCAATACAAAGTTGTGATTGAAGAAATTTCAAAAATCTTCACTGACAATGGTAGTACCATTACCAAGTTAGATGTATGGGGAATGAGAGATTTAGCATACGAAATCAATGATTTCCGTAAAGGCTATTATGTTGTATTCTTAGTGGATGCAACCCCAGCCGCAGTTGCTGAATACGACCGTCTTGCTAACATTAGAGAAGACATTATTAGACATATTATTGTGAAGGAATAGGAGGAATTATATGAACCGAGTCATTCTTGTGGGTCGCATAACCAAAGATCCAGAACTCAAACGCACCAATTCCGACATTTCGTATGTTCAATTCACAATTGCAGTAAACAGAAGTTATCAAAATAAAAACGGTGAAAAACAAGCTGATTTTATTAGTTGTGTTGCTTGGCGGCAAACAGCAGAATTAATAGCCCGTTATATTCACAAAGGAAATCAAATTGGTCTTGAAGGACAAATTCAAACACGTCAATATGATGATCCCAATGGAATTACCCGCTATGTAACCGAAGTCATGTGTGAACAAGTACATTTCTTAGAACCAAAACGGCAAGAAGAAATGCAACCCTACAATGATGTTCCTTATCAAGCCCGTCAACCACAAAAACCATATCAGCCCAATCCTTCACCCAAACAAGAGAGTCCGTTTGATACGTCAAATTCAACATTTGACATAACAGGCGATGACTTACCATTTTAATAGGAGGTAAAGAAAATGGCTGGCTTTCGTCCAAGAAGAAAAAAAGTGTGCTATTTTACTGAGCATAAAGTTGAAAAAATTGATTTCGCAGACTATGAATTATTGAGAAAATATGTTTCTGACCGCGGGAAAATCTTACCACGTCGTGTCACAGGAACAAAAGCAATTTATCAAAGAGAATTAGCTGTTGCAATTAAACGTGCTCGTCACATGGCTTTATTACCATTTGTAAGAGAATAGTTCATTGAAAAACCATAACAACGTTATGGTTTTTTCATACTATTCCCCTACTGAATTGACACAAATTTATTTATATTATCTACAAAATATGATATAATAAATTCAATAGGTGAGACAATATGAAAGATTTTCGTAAATACCAGTATCTTATTATCTTATTTTTGATAGCGGCCTTAACTGTCGTTGTTTTAAATTACTTTGTTGAGGGCATAACCATTGAAGAGTGGCTTATTGATCTTGCTTATGTTATTTTGGGTTTTACTGTAAGTCTTGAGGTTGTCTTTATCGGGTCTCATCAAGATACGAAAAAATTAAATCTTCTTGAAAATTATGTTCGCTTATGGAATGGCATTTCTTATCGCGTTAAAGGCGCAGGAGAACATGCTTTTAATGAAATTCCATTAGGAATTATCGTCTTTAATCATCAACTAGATGTGGAATGGGCAAATAAATATGCCAAGGAAATATTTATCAATCGTCTTCTCAATCGTAATTTACGAAGCATCGATCGTGACCTTGCAGCCCTCATTATATCAAAAACCCCCGTATTCGCTAAAACCTTATATGGAAAAATCTACCGTTGTGAACTTCATACAGAAAGTCAGATATTATATCTAACCGATATTACGACTCAAGTAGAAATCACCACTCGATATGAAAAACGCCTTTTGGCTTTAGGCGTTGTAAATCTAGATAACTTTGAACTCGCCATGGGAAGCCTAGACGCCCAAGAGCGTAGTCAACACATCTCCAATCTCATCGGAATTTTTTCTAATTGGAGTGAAAAGTATCACATTTCTTTAAAGGGTTTTTCTGATGAACGTTATCTTATCATCATGGATAACGAAACCATCGATCATCTCATTCAAGATAACTTCTCGATTCTCGATGAAGTAAAAGAATATTGTACAAAAGAAAATTTACGTCTTTCAGCATCTATTGGGATTGCAATCAAAGATGTGGATGCCATTAGCCTCATGAAGCTTGCCGATACCCAACTTGAACTTGCCTTAAACCGAGGAGGAAATCAAGTCGTCGTACTTCGAAACAATGAAGTCCTATATTTTGGTGCTAAAAGTGAGTCTTACGAAACAAGAACCCCGGTTGCGATTCGCCTAAAAGCAGAAGAACTTCGCGATCTTATTCTATCATCAGAAAAAGTCATCATCATGGCTCATAAGGAAATGGACGCGGATGCCTATGGGGCTTGCGTTGCTGCTCGTGCCATTGCAACTTCCATGAATAAAGAAACGCACATTGTCTTTGATGAAACCAGTATGGATATTTCGATTGTTAACATTTACGAATCGATTAAGAAAGAACATCAAAATTATTTACCCGTATTCTATACTGTTCGTGAAGCACTTGATGCCATGGATGATAAAACCTTGCTAATTATTGTCGACTGTCAGTACTCTTATCTATTGTTAGACGAACGTCTATACAAAAAAGCCAAACGTGTTGCCATTATTGATCATCATCGACGCAACTCACAAGCGATTAAATCGTATGACTATTTGTATATCCAGCCTTCTTCCTCTTCTTCAGTGGAACTGATTGTTGAACTGGTGGACTATATCACCCCTTATCAAGTCGAGATTTCCGAAGTGGAAGCCACTTGGTTGCTCATGGGAATCATGGTGGATACCAACAACTTCTTATATCGGACGTCTAGTAGAACGTTCCAAGTGCTCGCAAAACTTCAAACCTATGGTGCTCAAATGCTGAAGGTTCAACGGTATCTACGTGAAGATTTAGGCGATTACATGAAACGAAATCAAATTTTAAATAATATCGAAATCATTGATGGTAATTATGGAATTGCCACCTGTGATGACCATATTTATTTGCGTTCATTTATTGCGAAAATTGCTGAGGATGTCATTAGTGTGAATAACATTAAGATGGCGTTTTGCTTAGGCAAGATTAGTGAGGATACCATTGGCATTAGTGCTCGTAGCTTTGATGAAGCCAATGCCCAAATGATTATGGAACGATTAGGAGGCGGAGGACATTTTAATAATGCCGCTGCCCAAATAAAAAATGTTACAATTGAAACCGCGAAAAATCTTTTGAAACAAGCTTTAAAAGATTCCATCGCAGAAGGAGATCAATCTATGAAAATTATTTTGACACAAACCGTGAAGGGAAAAGGAAAAGCCAATGACATTATTGATGTCCCTGCAGGACATGCTAATTTCCTGATCCGTAGCAATCAAGCCATTGAAGCAACGGCTGATAACATCAAAAATCTTGAATATGGAAAGATGATGGAAAAACGTCAGCAGGAATTACATCTTCAAGAAATGAAAGAATTAAAACTGAAAGTCGATGCTTCTCCCATTACTGTATCGGTTCGTGTTGGTAAAAATGGGAAGCTCTTTGGAACGGTTAGTACCAAACAAATCGTCGATGAATATAAGCTTCAATACAATACCGAGCTTGATAAACGTAAAATTATCATGGACAAAGAAATTGATGCTTTAGGAACTTATAAAATTCCCATTCAATTACACAAAGAAGTCACTGCTCTCATTACCTTATATGTGGTAGAAATGGAGTAAACAATGAACACACCTGAAAAAATCCCCTTTAATGTTGAAGCTGAAAATTATATTTTAGGCTGTATCTTCATCGATTCCCAACTAGCTGGTGAAATCGTCACTCGCATTGGTCCAGACGATTTTTATTCCAAAGAGAATAAAAACATCATGACAGCGATTTTAAACCTCTACCAACGTGGAGAAGAAATCGAATATGTTAAAACACTTGAAGAATTAAAAACGATGAAATTACTCGAAGCCAGTGGTGGTTCTGAGTATTTATATAACATCATCGAAAGTCTTCCAAGCACCGCGAACATTGATGCTTACATTGAAGTTTTGGAAGAAAAAAGTCTTCTTCGCCAACTCTATTACACCGTTGGTAAAATTGGTCGTGAAGTTCTTGAAGGAAAATATCCTTTCTCAATTGTTGGAGAACGTGCTCAAAAAGAGTTGAATACCATCATTGATCGTCGAAAAACAGGCGATGTTAAGAAAATTCACCGCTTTACGACACAAGTTCTTGACATCATTGAGGCAAACAAATCCAAAACAGGGGCTGTCATTGGACTTGATACCGGATTTGATGAAATCAACAAGTATACATTTGGTTTTCAAAAAGGAGAGCTGGTCATTCTTGCGGCTCGTCCTAGCATTGGAAAGAGTGCTCTTGCCCTCAATATTGCTAGTAATGCTTGTCGGAATGTGGATGCTAATGTTGCCTTCTTTTCTCTTGAAATGGGAATTGATCAACTTACTATGCGTCTTTTCAGTAGTTTTTCAGGGTTATCCATCAGCAAAATTCGGAGTGGTAATCTAACGCCTACAGAAATGGCGACGCTCCTTGCTGCAAAATCATCGGTTGATCGTCTCGATTTATATTTGGATGAAACCAGTAATACTAGCTTAAATGATATTAAAGCAAAATGTATTAAGTTAAAACGAGAAAATAAATTAGACTTTGTCGTGATTGACTATTTACAACTCATCAGTGTTCCTGGATTTAAAGGGGGACGGGTTGAAGAAGTCGGTGTGATTTCACGTGGATTAAAACTAATGGCGCGCGAACTGGATATCCCGGTTCTCGCCTTATCTCAGTTATCACGGAATGCGGAACAAGAGGGTTATCCATTGTTATCCCATCTTCGTGAATCAGGAAGTATTGAACAAGATGCCGATATCGTTATGTTCCTTCATCGCGAACAACAAGGAAAAGAGAGCGATATCAACGATATGAACCAAAAACGACTCGTCAATCACAATACAAAACTGATTATTGCAAAAAACCGGCAAGGTGCTACGGGCATGATTGATTTGATTTTCAAGGGAGCCCTATCAACCTTCAGCCAAAAATAACAAGGAGGAGTTACATTTGTTCGATCGCTTAGATTTGATTGAAACACGATATAACCAACTACACGATATGCTTCAAAATCCTGATGTGGTAGCCGATATCAAACGCTATACCACCCTCATGAAGGAATTAAGAAGCCTAGAAAAGGTAGTGGAAACATATCAAAAATATAAAAATAATAAAACAACCATGGTCGAGTTGGAAGAACTTGTCAAGGAAAAAGATGAAGAAATCGCTTTGCTTGCAGCAACTGAACTTGAAGAACATGAGTTAATCAATTCCACTTTAGTAGAAGAATTAAAAATTCTTCTACTTCCTAAAGATGAAAATGATGAGAAAAATGTCATCGTTGAAATTCGAGGAGCAGCCGGAGGCGATGAAGCCAACTTATTTGCAGCTGATTTATTCCGGATGTATTCGAAATATGCTGAAATCAAAGGCTGGAAGATTGAGGTTATGAATGCCGATGAGACAGGACTCGGTGGATTTGCATCGATTGAGTTCATGGTTTCAGGTGAATCTGTTTATTCTTTCCTTAAATACGAATCAGGATCCCACCGCGTACAGCGAGTTCCAGAAACAGAAGCCAGTGGTCGAATCCACACCTCAACTGCAACCGTGCTTGTGATGCCAGAAGCCGATGAGATTGATGTACAGATTGATATGAATGACGTACGAATTGATACTTTCTGTTCTTCAGGACACGGAGGACAAAGTGTCAATACCACTTATTCTGCGGTTCGTGTCACCCACATTCCAAGTGGGATTGCAGTCCAATGTCAAGATGGAAAAAGTCAACACGAAAACAAAGCCAATGCCCTAAAGGTATTACAAACTCGCTTATACGACAAAATCATGAGTGAAAAAATGGAAAAGGAAGATCAAGAGCGTTTATCCAAAATGGGACATGGGGATCGTAGTGAAAAAATACGAACCTATAATTACCCCCAAAATCGTGTCACCGATCATCGGATTGGTTTTACCATCCAACAACTAGACCGTGTCATGGAAGGAAAACTCGAACCCGTCATTGACGCACTCATTCAAGAAGATCAAAAACGAATTTTATCGGGAGAAAAAGCCTAATTCATAGGCTTTTTCACCATTCAAAGGGGAAGAATGTATGATTGAAATCTACTTGCAACATTTAAAAGAAAACCTTGAATATTTTCGCACTTCAGGGAAGAAAATCATCGGAGTTGTTAAAAATAATGCTTATGGTCATGGGTCTGTCGCCATTAGTCAAGCATTGATTACGTATGGTGTTGACTATTTGTTTGTAAATGAGATTGAAGAAGCAGTACCACTCGTGGAAGCAGGCATACAAATTCCTATTATGATTCATAATAGTGTTGATTCGAATGATTATCATCTTTTAAAAAAATATCCCAATTTGGTGGTCACTCTCAACTCTTATCAAGATTATCTCCGTCTCTTAGGAGATCCGAAATTAGATCACATTCGTGTTCAAATTCAAATCGATACCAAAATGAGTCGTTTGGGAATCAAAGATTGGGTAGAATTCACCCAACTCATGGATATGCTACGTGTCCATCCCAAATTTCACATCGATGGAATTTATACACATTTCATCAGTGTGGAGGCAATGGCTGAACAAGTATCCATTTTTCAAAAATATGCGGCTTTCTATCCTTTCCCAATGATTCACTGCGCGGCAAGTTCAACAGCTTTTATTTGCTCATATGGCAATTATGCTCGTATTGGATTGGGTTTATATGATACTAAACCCTTGATGCGCGTTGCCGTCAAACCCTTGAAGATCCAAGTTCTTGAAGCGGGAGAATCCATAGGATATAGTGCCAAGTATGTTGCTAAAACGAAAGAATACATTGCTGTTTTACCGATTGGTTATGGAGATGGTTATTCGCGTCGCTTTGAAGGATTCCATGTTTGGTGTGAGGATTATACCTATGAAATTGTTGGTCGCATTTGTATGAATCACACATTTGTGAAAGTTAATAAAAATATCACAACCGATCACGTCTTCGAGTTATTGTCGACCCATTTACCCGCTAAAGAACTCGCAAATTATGCCGGATTCATCAATTATGAAGCTTATACCAATTGGCAATATCGAAAGGTTCGGTATTTACCGTGACCTATCATGACTGGATTGCCTTTATAAAACAGCATCCCGATGAAGAATCACATCTATGGTTTTTGCTTGTCGAATTGAGTGGAAAATCACGTTCAAAAATATTACTATCTCCACAAGAAGAATTATCTTCCACATTGCAGCAAGCATTAGAGACAGGTGTAAGACGCCTGTTAGAGGAACATTATCCTCCCCAATACTATGTGGGACACACCTATTTTTATGGACGAAAATTTTTTGTGAACCCCGCGGTTCTCATTCCACGATATGATACAGAAGTGGTGGTTGAAGCCGCCATAGAATCCCTTTTAAATCACCCTCATCCAAAAGTTCTCGATATCGGAACAGGAAGTGGAGCGATTGCCATTACCATTCAGTGTGAGGTTCCAAACGCAAGCGTGAGGGCAACTGACATCTGTCAAGATGCCTTATTCGTTGCAAAGCAAAATGCCCTGCAACATCATGCCTCTATCGAATGGATTCACAGTGATTTATGGGAAACAGTCACAGGAAGTTATGATCTCATCATTTCCAATCCTCCCTATATTGATTCCAAGGAAAATCTTGAGGCAATGGTGAATGATTATGAACCTCATCTTGCCCTCTATAGTCCTGAAGGTGGACAATATCACAATCATCAAATCATCAAGCATGCAAAAAAATATTTGCGAGATCAAGGCATTCTGATTCTTGAAATTCACAGTGAGCATCAAGAAGCTCTTGCCGATTTTGCTGCTACCTATTTTAAAGAAGTGACATTTCGAAAAGACCACGCAGGTCGCATGCGTGTAATGATTGCAAGGAGCCCTCTATGAAAACATTGATGCTACTCTTATTATCATTCATTTTTCTTGGCCTTCCCCATGAGGAATGGAAAACTTCATTTATCGAAGAAGTAACTAATCGATACCAAGAATATGTCATCCTCGATGATTATTCATCACCCTATTATCACCTGACCGTGGTTCAAGGTGTCTATGAAGATGAAGTGTCCTTAGGAATATGTTTCTTTTCAGAAACTGCGAAAAACTATCGTCTCATTCTTGAAATTGGAACAACTGTATATAATTTACCCCAAAACAATCGCGGCGATATTTCGTGTATTGCAATGCATAATAAGACGGGAATGAGAATCATCGTTCTTGATGATGCATCAACCATTCGTCGTCAAATTGAAGTTGAAGCCCAATCGATTGAAACCTTTCGGCTGACACAACTCTTTTCTTCAACAGGACAGGGTGAAGGAGGAAGTTTTGCGACCCTTTATCGTGCGATTACCACTCTTGATCTCATTATTTGGATTTCATTAGGAGTGATGGGCGTCTCGAGTCTTATCTTGTTCATCCTCTTTAAAACGAAAAAAGGTCTCTTTAATCCTGAGCGAAGAAGTGTAAACAGTTACCATTTCAGCTATCTCAATCAAACACCAGAAGAAGAGCCAGATGAAGTTGAGCCCACGGAAGAATCACTTCGTGAAGAAGAAAACCCTTCAACAAGCGATACGACTTTTGTGAATCCTTATGAGGAACTATATGGACCTGAGGAAGAGGAACATAACATTGCTCACATTCTTGAGGGAGCTGGTGTTCCTTCGGATTATTCACTTTTAACTCCTCAAGAAAAAAATGAGACCATGTTAAAACTAATGTATTTACGGGACAAAAAAGAGATTACCCTTGCTGAGTATCAAAAAGAGGTTATTAGGTTATGGAAAAGATCACTTTAGAAAAACTCCTCTTACAGGACATCACTGGGAAAGTCATTTGCTTCCCGACAGATACCGTCTATGGTGTCGGAGCACGTGTGGGAGATTTAGAAGCCATCGCGCGAATTTTCAAAATGAAAAAACGGGATGGTGGAAAACCACTTGCCATTCTAACCCCAAACAAAGACATTGATGCGTATGTAAAAAACGTGACTGCTGAGGCCAAACGATGGATGGATGAAGGTTGGCCAGGAGCTCTAACCCTCATATTTGAAGCGAATCCCCTAATTGATGAGAGCATTACCAAAGGGTTTCCAACCGTTGCCTTTCGGATGCCCAATTCAAGAGTCGCACTTACACTCTTAAGTCAATTTGGACTTATGGCAACAACCTCTGTTAACATCAGTGGCGAAGCCGAAATGAATGATGTTGAAACTATTTATGAGAATTTTTTTCATGAGATTGATTATATTGTGACGGATGAAGTGACCTTTTCTAAAAAGCCTTCAAAAATCATTGATGTCTCGATTAGTCCAGCTCGTATCATCCGTTCATAACGAAACCCTCTTAAAAATAAGAGGGTTTTCATTTTGTTTTTCCAAAATTTTTAATGCAAAATGAAATGACATGTGCTATAATGAAACAAGAAATGGGAGGTGTTTGACATGAAAATCAGTATTGGATCCGATCATGGAGGTTTTCATTTAAAGCAAGATATTGTAAAATATCTACAAAGCCGAAAAATTGAAGTTGTTGATTCTGGTGCCTATGATGCCGAAAGCGTTGACTATCCTCTATATGCTGAGAAGGTCTGTAAGGATATTCAGAACAAAGTCGTTGAATTCGGAATTCTAGTTTGCACGACAGGCATTGGAATGTGCATTAGCGCCAATAAATTTCATGGAATTCGAGCTGCACATGTCCATCAAGTGCAAGAAGCAGAATCTGCTCGACGCCACAATGATGCCAATGTCTTATGCTTTGGTCAAAAATTTACGACTGCAAAAGAAGCCCAAGCCATCATTGATATCTTTGTCAGCACTCCATTTGACGGTGGACGTCATCTCCGCCGTGTTGAAATCATTACCAAACAGGAGGAACAAAGATGAATGGTAAACTTGTCATTTTAGATCATCCCTTGATTCACCACAAATTAGCACTCATTCGTGATGAGGCAACGGGCACAAAAGATTTTCGTCAAACTGTATCAGAAATTGGTATGCTCATGGCTTTTGAAATTACAAGAAATTTGCCTACCATAAGTATTGATGTAAAAACCCCCGTGGGAATTGCTCATGCAAAAAAACTTGCTAGTGAATTGGTTATTGTTCCGATTCTTCGTGCAGGATTGGGAATGGTTGATGGTATTTTATCCCTCGTTCCTACGGCTAAAGTGGGTCATATTGGGGTTTATCGTGATGAGGTAACCCTCGAACCTCACGAATATTATGCGAAATTTCCGAGTATTATTAACGAAGCTGAAGTGATGATTGTGGATCCAATGCTTGCAACGGGCGGATCAGTCAGTCATGCAATTAACATCCTAAAAAAACGTGGTGTTAAAAAGATGAGTTATGTTGGATTGGTTGGGGCCCCAGAAGGAGTGAAGCGAATTCAGCATGATCATCCGGATGTCGATATCTATTTGGCTTGCTTAGATGAAAAACTAAATGACAAAGGATACATCATTCCAGGTCTTGGCGATTGCGGAGACCGTTTATACGGAACAAAATAAAGGAACACTGATATCAAAATCTTTCTATCCATGATTTTGATATCAGTTTTTTATTTTACTTTTTTTGACTGATTCTTGATATAATTTTCAATTCATGCTATAATATGCTTGCAGTAGACCAAAAGAGGCATATTATGAATAATGATTTTTTAAAGAAACTCAATCACCGTCATTTTCGAACCACACAATTCATATTAGTAGATTGTACCATCATCTTTATTGCTTATTGGTTTGGGTTATACCACATTCAACAAGTCAATTTATTTGATGTTGATTATTGGTTGTACATCATTTTAGGCATCATTGGAATTAAAATTATTTTTCTTATCATCTTTAACTTATACAATCTGCTTTTAGAATTTGTTGGGATTATGGAATTACTCAAGCTCGTTGCGAGTGAGCTTGTGTCATCCATTCTTATTTACATCATTTTTGCCTTTGCGAAACCGGGTTTGTTTAGTTTAGATTTTATGATTCTTGTCATGCCAGTTACCTTCATTCTTCATTATTTCCTACGGGGAGCGAAAAGACTCTTCCTTCGCCTCCGTATCATCGTTGGAACAGGCGAAGTGAATGGATTAAAAATCATTCCTACCCTTGTTATCGGTGCCGGAAGTGGTGGGAAAATGGTGCTTGATGAAGTCACCAAAAATCTCAATCTTCACAATCGTATTGTTGCTTTTGTAGATGACAGCCCCGAAAAAATTCACAAATCGTTGAATGGAATTCCCATTTATGGGCCTGTCAAAGATTCTGTTGCCCTTATTGAACGCTTTAAAATTCAAGAAGTCATTATTGCCATTGCCAATATTGAAAGTATACAACTAAAAGAACTCATTCGCATCTTTAATGTCGCTAGTATAAAAATTAAACGACTTCCGCTTATGACAGAAATTTCAGGGGATAGTGCACCGACCATCATTGATGTCAAAATTGAAGACCTTTTAGCTCGTGGCGTCGTCGATTTACAAAATGAAGGTGTCAGTGAATTTCTTCATGATAAAGTCGTTTTAGTGACAGGCGGTGGTGGATCCATTGGCTCTGAATTATGTAATCAAATCATTAGCTATAATCCTCGCACCCTCATCATTTTTGATATCTATGAAAATACAACGTATGATGTTCAGCTTGATTTGCGCCAACGCATTCAAGAAGAGCAACGTAATATTCATCTAGTAGTCCTCATTGGGAGTGTTTATAATGACCATCGTATTGAAGAAGTCATGAAAAAATACCATCCCCAGATCATCTTCCATGCTGCCGCTTATAAACATGTTCCTTTGATGGAAGATAGTGCCGTAGAAGCGGTTCGGACCAATGTTTTAGGAACATATAATGTTGCTTCTCTTGCCAATAAATACCATGCTGAAAAAATGGTGCTAGTATCGACCGATAAAGCAGTTCGTCCTACTAATGTCATGGGAGCGACTAAGAGTTGCTGTGAAAAAATCATTCAATATTTTGATAACATTTCAGAAACAAACTATTCAGCCGTCCGTTTTGGGAATGTTTTAGGAAGTCATGGAAGTGTGGTTCCTCTCTTTAAAAAGCAAATTACACAAGGAGGTCCCATTACCATTACCCATCGCGATATTACGCGTTATTTTATGACCATTCCTGAGGCGGTAAGTCTCATTTTACAGTCTGGTGTCTATGCAACGGGTGGCGAAATCTTTATTTTAGATATGGGTGAACCCGTTCGCATTTATAACATGGCGGAACAAATGATTCGCCTTAGTGGACTTGTCCCTCATGTCGATATTCAAATCAAAGAAATCGGACTTCGTCCTGGAGAAAAACTCTATGAAGAACTCTTGGTCGATGTTGAAAATAACATTAAAACCAAAAATGATAAAATCTTTATTGAACATAATCATCAACCGATTAAAAACATTGAAGATTTTGTTGCAACCATTCGTAGTCAATTTGAGGTTGTATCCAATCAAGAAGTTAAATCGCTTGTTCAGTCATTGGTGACTGAGTACATCATCGATGACAAAACGAGTAATTAGGAGGGTTTATGAATCCCCGTATTGCCGTTGTTTTATACATTGTTGTTTTAATCGTCATCACGTTTTTAACCTTTCAAAGTCTAAAAGCTTTTGATTATGAGAAAATACTACGCCGAAACCAAGTACGTGAGTTATATTTTCTTTTGTATGTTGTTAGTTTCATTTGTGGATTTTTAACAGCAGAAGCCATCACACGCCTATTAGATCAAATTATAGTATTTATTACTGCGTAGATAATACTTCATAGTAAAAAGATAAACAACACAATGATGTTGTTTATCTTTTTTTAGTAAATATAAGATAATTAATAAAAGCAAGTAGGAGTGAAAATACGGTAATGATAGTAATTAAAAGTGTATAAGCATAGGGATAATCATAGGGGTAGATAGAAATCGGTATTAATAAAAGCAATTGTTGCAAAACAGTTCGATTCTCCCATAGAGTTTTATAAAACAATGCAACTCCAAGGATGACAACATTCAGGGCAAGAATTTGTGAAAAACGATTTCGTAATAATAAAGCAACCCCGGACCCAATGCTGTGAACCACAGTGAAGAACAAAAATGGGAAAACGATGAGGGTTATGATGAGGGGAGTCGTGATACTTTCCTGATAGTAAAGGTAAAAGAAACCATTCATCATGAGCCCTCCCCATAAGCAAACGAGGTCAGCAAAGATTTCAGCACTCCAAAAGAACTTCTTGCGATGATTGCGAAGCGATAAATAACTCTTGCTTGTGGTGTTGAATGTATGAAAGCCTATACTAAAGATTGCAATGGTCACAAGAGCAATTAGAATTGCAAAGGCATCAACAGAATTGAGAATATTAAAACTTGGAAGAGCATAGATGACGCCTATGAGAACGAGTACTAAGAGGATTCTTAAACGAATCCCATAGAAATGGAAACGAAGTGGAGGCATTTTCATCTAACTCACCCCCTTTTTCTCACGAAGACTAATCAAATAGATGATAATCTTTTGAATGGGGACTTCTGATATTTTAATCAAATACTTTTGATATTTTCGAATGTCATCTTTTCGTAATTTTTCTCGAATACAAACGGTGAGTGTTTTACCACGTTCTTCGTATCCAATGACTTTTATTCCTGTAATCAGTGAACGTAACACTTCACTTTTCCCAGTTAAATATTTAAAGGAATCCTGTAATTCATTGATGTTAAACGTTGAAATGAGTTTTCCTTTGTCAAGAAGAAGCAGTTGATCGGTTAAATAGTCAATCTCATCTACCATATTTGTTGCGATAATGAAGGTTCGAGGATACTTTTCTTGATGGGCATAGAGAAAATTAAAAAAATCATACCGGGATTTGATGTCTGCTTGTTCCACGGGATGATATAAAACGGTCATATTGGCTCGTGTTGCAAGACTTAAAATGCCAATTAATAAGGATTTTTTGACCTCATTTAAAGACCCATAGGAGGCTTTGTAATTGATATCAAAATAACTGGCTAGTTCATACGCATAATAGGTATCCCAATTGGGGAAAAAAGCAGCCATCATCTTAAAAATTTCAAAAACACTAATACCTGAAGCAAATGTGGTGTCAGGAGGTAGATAGCAAATTTTAATAGCGTCGGGGCTATCGCGATGTAATTGCTCGCCATCAAGGGTAAGGATCCCTTCCGAGGAGTCACGTCTCGCTGTGATGAGGTCGAGTAGATCACTTTGACCCGATTCTGTTTTTCCAACAATGGTATAAATACGCTGATCTAAAAAATTATAGGAGAAATTCTTGATTGCTTCACGGCGTCGTGAAGCCATACTGATGTTTTCACATACTAAAACCGACATAGCATTCCTCCTTTGATTTCTTATGTTTATTATACATTTTTTTTGAAAATTGTCAATCGTTAAAGTCTTCAAGAGGGGATTATCACGAAAACTTCTCGAATAGATAATCAAGGTATATTGTGAGGAAAACTTCCCACACTTAATCTTATGCAAGAAGGGCGATAATGTATTGATGGGCAAATTTGGGGTTGATTTTCGCAGTTTGCGAGGTGGTTATTGATGAATTGTCCATTTTATCTGATTTTTTGAGATATCTCGTAAAATAGCAGTGACTTCATCAACGGATGAGGTGGGAATGTGATAAGTACACCTCACGTTATCAGCAAATGATTTATCTGATGCTTGATATGTAGCAAGTCTATTTTCAATAATGGGCCAGTCCTCATAACGGCATTCGAAGGAAAGAGTGACGATTTGGATGAAAGGAGTGATTTGGCTCGCGGAAAGGACCTTAGTAGTTGCTTCCCGATAGGCTCGGATGAGTCCTCCAGTACCAAGTTTAATGCCTCCGAAATCACGAATGATGATGGCTAGGACATGGGTAAGATGATTTTTTTTCAGAACATCATAAATAATGAGCCCAGCGGTTCCGCTCGGTTCCCCATCATCAGAATAACGAAATTGACTCCCATCCGCCCCTAATACGTATGCATAGGTATAATGAGTGGCATCAGGGTGGGTTTCTTTAGCCAGTTTTAAAGCTAGATTAACATCCGTTTCACTTAAAATCGGAAGTAGGTGTGCTGTAAAAATGCTTTTTTTGATAACGATGGAAGTAATTCCCATCGACGATACGGTTTGCATAACAATCACCGCTTCCATTATAAAACATTTTTCCTTGAAATGATAGAAAAATTGCTAAAATGATGGTATTTTTAATCAATTTGATGTATAATATAAAAAAGGAATGATTTCAATTTATAGGAAGGTGATCCCATGGAAGATTATTTAAACAAGGGTAAAGAGATTCTAAAAATCCTTATCAGCAATGGATATGAAGCGTATTTCATTGGCGATGCAGTTCGTTCAATCATCTTAGAGCAACCTTATGATGAAATTGAAATCAACACGAGTGCGATGCCTGATGCCATTAAAGGTATTTTTCAATTCACAAAAATTGAAGATTACGCCGATGGATACCTCAAATTGGCTTATTATGGGTATGATTTTTTGATTACTACGTTCCGCATGATGGAAAAGAAAGACAAAAAATTTCAATCGAAGCAACATTATTCCAAGCGTCTTCTTGATGATTTGGCATGTCGTGATTTCACCATTAATGCCATTGCCATGTCCCATTCAGGCAAGTTAACTGATGCGTACAATGGCTATGAAGATATTCGAAAAAAACGTATTCAACCGATTGGAAACAACATTCCATCGTATGAAGCCAATCCCATCCGGATGCTACGTGCGATTCGCTTGATGTCGATCCATCATTATAAAATGAGTTCTCGCGTTCGGGGTGGGATTCGTAAATATCGTAAACACTTGCAAGAAGCCGATCGTGTTTTGCTCGTTCAAGAATTAAAAAAACTATTCTCTGGGAAGTATTATAAGCAAACACTTGATGAACTAGTTTCATTACGCCTTCATAAATACATTCCATCCTTACTAAAAGCTTTTAAATATCAAAATAGCCATTTTAAACCCTTTGATTTGGATTCCTTTTTACTCGTTGCATTCCTTCTAAATAATGAAGTTGATGAAACTTATTATCCATATGTTGGAGATTTAATTCGTTTTAAGAAGATTATACAATTGGCGCAAGCGAATCCTAAATGCATCTATTCTAGTCTTGACTATTTTTCAAATGGCTTCGATGTTTGTCTGGAAGCCAATCGCTTAAATTCGTATTTACGAAAAGCAAAGAAACGTCATAAAAAGATTGTGAAAGAATACGAAGCTCTCCCCATTCACCAAGTGTGTGATCTTGCATTTAAAGGCGAGGATATTTTAACCCTTATTCCTGATCGAAATGCGAAGATTGCACAAGCCATTGTGGATAAGATGATTGTTGCGATTTTGTCAGGTGAAATTATTAATGACTACGATGTTTTAAAAGTCTATGTCATCAACGAACTGAAAAACCAAGACATCGCCTTTGAGGATTCAAAAGTCGCTTACGACTATCATCCTCCTGTTGAGGAGGGGGCAGAGTCCATCAATCCTAGTTATAAAAAAGAAACCGCTACTCTTGATGACCAATTTCATTTTGATCAATTAGAACACGCAACAAGCGAAGAAGAACTCTCGACTACTTTGGAAAAACAGAAGCAAATTATTAAAGACTATACCGAACATCGCTTGGATATGTTAGAACGTCGATTAAATGAACAAGATCGTCTCCTGAAGGAAAAAGACTTGAAGATGGCGAAGCTCGAAAAAGAATCTCGTGAGCGTCGTGTTCAAGAAGACATTGAAAAATTAGTTAATAAAAACATGGAATTGTTGAAAGATTCAAACTATTTAAACAATCCCCAAAAAGATAAAACAGAACTGAGTCGAAAATTACAACAAGCTTATCTCGATTATATTCAAGATTTTGATGATCGATATGCGAAACATGAGGATTAAGAATGAAAAAAATTAAAGATTTTCATCCCACTGAAGATGCAACCTTAGTTTTACGTCTTCATGATGTCCAAATCAAGAAAACCAACACCGGAGCTGATTATGGTACTATGTTGGGGTTCGATGGTGTCGATACCATCGAAGTTAAAATTTGGGCCTTTTCTGAGGACATCCGTGAAAAACTTACTGCAGGAGAAGTCTATGTAGCAAGTGGACGGATGAAAGATTACCAAGGGAAGATGCAATTCAATGTCACCGATTTGCGTCTCATCAGCGATGATGAAGACATTGATTTACGTGACTTCTATGAGTATGCTCCCATGGATGTTGCCACTCTTCAAAAAAAAATCGAACAATACATTGAAAAAATCACCCATCTCGATTTGAAGAAAATCACGATTGCTCTGATTAAAAAACATTATGTCAATTATTTTTCTTACCCAGCAGCGGTTAATATGCATCATAATTACTTTCATGGACTGGCATATCATACTTTATCCATGCTCACTCTTAGCGATGCATATGTAGCGCTTTATCCATTCCTAAACCAAAGCTTAGTCATCAGTGGAATTCTTCTTCATGACATTGGAAAAGTCATTGAATTATCCGGTCCAAAAGGAACCGAATATACCAAAATTGGAAAACTCCTAGGTCACATCAACATTGGAGCGGCAGAAGTTTTACAAACCGCAAGCGATGTTGGACTACCAGAATCTGAAGCTAGCCTTGCGCTCGCCCATATCATCTTATCTCATCACGGACAACTCGAGTATGGCTCTCCCAAAGAACCTATTATTCCCGAAGCGGCCTTAGTCCACTTCCTCGATTTGAGCGATTCTAAACTTGCGGCTCTCGAAAAAGAAGCTTCAAAAACACTTCCTGGGACTTATACCAGCCCAGTTTTATCGTTCGATCGTCGTAGTTTCTATATTCCGGATTTACTAGATAAAAAGATAGGGGACTAACCCCTATCTTTTTAAGGTATCTATAAGCAATTGTTGATAAGATATCCTTAAATTACATGTGCTGATTGTTCCTTTTTACCACATGACCCTTTTCCTTATAAAATATCAAAATTATGTTGTAAAAAAGGACAAAAAGTGGTATGATATTATTGTTGACAAAATTATAATTCAAGGAGTGAAAAAAATGAATAGTAAAACAATAATTAAACGGACCTTGCCTCTTATCATTGCCCTTTTCGTGGTAATCATTTTGGCTGTGTCCTGTACAATATTTGCAAAAGACAAAAAAGCTCCATCAATCTCCAATCCTGATGCTGCTTACTTGACTAATGGAAATATCTCGATTTCAAATGGAAAAGTTTATAATGAACTCAAGAGTCAAAAAGGTCTTGATATGCTTCTTACCATGATTGATCGTGCGTTATTAACACGCACACTCAATAAAGATAGCGTTAGTTTTTATAGTGCCGTTTCCGAACAAGATATTACCGATGCAATTGAAAAAGCTATGTTCCCCAATGGACGAACAGGCGTCGCTGAAGATGATGATGAAACCATTGAAAACTGGGAAAAAATTCAAGGAATTGGTTATGGATTATGGACTGAACAACTTCGTCGCGATTCCTATCGCCTCACTTTAGCTAAAAAAGCTTATGCCCAAGCAATGCTTCAAGAAGAATATGATGAATCCATTGAAAATAACAATCCTGATGATGAAGAAACTTACGATGATGATCTTGTTGACGATGAAGACATCGACAATTATTATGAAGCAAATTATAAAAACACCTACTGGGCAATCGTCGTTCCATTCAATACTGTATCAGAAGCAAAAGCTGCCCTTTCTCAATTGGGTATCGTCGTTAAACAAAACGATAGCAGTTATGATGCATGGTTCTGGGGTCATAATGACACTGAACTTACTGAAGAAGAGATTAAGCAAGCATTCATTGATTTATATAACAATGTTTATAGCTACAAAGCTCCAGGCTATCCCAACGCTGATCCTCTAGATAATGCTTATTTAGGAGACGATCAATACACTGTTACAGGTGGCACAATTGTCTTTAATACAACTCAGAACATTGAAGATGAAGACAGTTTAGAAAACTTATTCCATTATACCGCTGCTGAACTTGATGAGATTTTCTATAGTTCAACTTCAGTTAGCCTTTCAAGTTATGTTAAAAGCATGGATGCTTACATGGCTGATGGAATGACTCTTAGAAAAACATTCACCGCTCAACCCAAAACATGGTCTTCAGCTAATCAATGCTACTTTGTTTTCAAAATTGATTTTGAAACTCCAGAAGCACAAGAAAACGTAAAAGATGAGATCATCCAAGAAATTTTAGAAAGCAAAAATACGGATGCTTATATTAAAACATCTATGGCTGAACTTCGTAAAGACAATAACATTTTGATTTATGATGCAACGCTTGAATCCACTTATATTTCTTCCTTTGATACCGAACACAGTGCAACAAAGAAAGAAAGTTCAACTCTTGTTGCTACCATTGATGAACTCGAAATCAGTGCAGATGAACTATTTACCGAATTATCAAAGAAATATGGTGTATTATCAAGTTTTGATTTCTATTCAAATGAATACATCCTTTATTCAGAATACAATACCATTTATAATTATGAAACTAAAACCGTTCTTGACGAAGATGAATGGGAAGACATTGATCAACAAATAGCTGATATTAAGACAGCCTTCAAAGCCAATCAATTTTACAATCAAGGCTATGGCGTTAGCTACGGATGGGAAAACTTCTTAAAGAATTACTATCGTGTTAACAATGTTGAAGAACTCAAGATTCATTTCTTACGTCAAGCTGTTCTTCAAGAATTCATCGATCAAGTCACTGATACTGAAGATTTATGGGCTTCCATTTATCTTCCAAAAATGACTGAAGCGTATAATGATTATCTTTCTGCTAGTGGAATTCATCTTTTGATTTCTAAGACTGATGCAGATGGTGAACTTGTTGATCCAAAAGACTGGACTGTTTATGAAAAAGCAACTGCTGAAGAATTATACGATAACGTTTTAAATCGTTTAACAACAGTTCTTCCAAGCAAGTATCAAGTCTTACTTGAAACAACCATCATGACAGAATTTAAAAATGCTCCTAAGTTTGTTTCTACTCTTGCTCAAGACGTGGTAAGTCAACCTGTGTATGATGTCAATTTAGCTCCATGGGTTTTAGTCGATGCGAGCGATTATCTTTACTCAAAAGCAAAGACATGCGGTCTCAATATTAAGTTTGAAACCTTATCTGGTATTACTGCTGGTCAAATGGTTCCTGAATTTGAAGCTGCTGTTCGTACTATTTGGGATGAAGCTGAAGCAAATGATACTTTTGGTGCAGAATCTATCATCTACGATAAGACATTTGATGATTATCTTGTAACTAAATTTGGTTATCATGTTTATATTAATACATCAACTACCAATCGCACAACCCTCAAAGTTTCAAACGTTGACACTATTGTTCCTCTTCCAACCATGGGTCAAATCCTTATGTATGAAGAAAATGATGCCGATGCAAACTTAACAACTCTCGCTAAAAAGAGCGTCACTACTTATTTCAGTCCTATCAAAGCTGAAATTGCTGGCGACTACTTCTATATGGTGAAGTTGTATGAATACTATCTTGGAAGCATTGGTGACATCACTTATGCAGATGCAACTCTCAATGCAAATGGCGAACTTGGTAAGATTATTAATTATCAAATTGACAACTATTATAGTTATTTAACCTATGTTACCAACCCTGATGATGTTGAATAATTATATGCAAAAAACCCTCCTTCGTGAAATAGTCAAGGAAAGGTAGACACTAAAAAACCTAATTATCATAACCCTGTTCAGATCTATACTGAACAGGGTTTTTGTACATTAGGGTACAAACCAATCGCTTGTTTTTAAAGGCCGTGAAAAAAACAAGTATAGGTATGGTTTCTCTTTCGCTTGGTTCACGATTTGCGTACGATGGAATTCAGCAAAAAATTTAGAGGAAACATTTGATGTTTTTAAAAAATTGCAATTTACAAGATCTCGAGAATAATATTCTCATTAGTTTGATTATGGTGAGCATATAAAATAAGGTCATTTCCATTTCTTTGTGTTGCCCACAAGTTATTTGGAAGGGGTATAAATAACACAAAGGAATTTAAATGTTCGAATAAAAAAAGTCCATAAAGGACTTTTATTTAATGACATTTTTGATAAGCGTCTACACCCATTACTAGAAGTTCGATTGATCTTCGTAACTCATCACTCGCACAGACAAAAGCTAAACGGATTTGCTGCTTGCCTTTTTCCGGATTGGCATAGAAGTCACAAGCTGGAGCAACAAGAAGGGTTTCTTGCTTGTCTGAAAAATCAGTTAGCATCCATTTGGCGAAATCCTCACTTGAACTAACAGGAAGCGTTATAATCATGTAGAAAGCTCCTTCAGGTATAGTAAAGTGAAGTTTGGAATTTTTTAGAACTTCATAAACAGTTTGTCGTCTTTTTTCATATTCTTGCTTTGTGGAAGCAATATAGGCTTCATCTAATTCATAAAGGGCAATTGCACCAATTTGATCGATAGTAGAAACGCTTAATCGTGATTGAGCTAATTTTAAGATGGATTGCATGACTTCTTTATTCTTGGAAATCACACAACCAATTCTAGCTCCGCATGAACTGTATCGTTTGGAGACACTATCAACGATTATTAAACGATTGCTAATTTCGGGGTAGGTACCAAGACTAATTGAATCGCGACCTTCAAAAACAAGTTTTCGATATACTTCATCACTAATAATAAATAAATCATATTTTATAGCCAAGTCAATTACTCTTTTGATTTCTTCTTTAGTATAAACAGTTCCAGTTGGATTATTTGGGTTCGTTAAAATAATGGCTTTGGTTTTTGGACTAACAAATTGTTCTATTACTTCGAAACTTGGTAGATGAAATTTGTTTTCTTCTATTGTAGGGAATGCCACAAGTTGTAGTGCACCTTCTTTTATCAAACTCCCTGTACTCACATAATAGGGTTCAGGGAGTAAAATTTCATCACCCGGATCAGCAATGGTTAGGAGAGCAAAACGCATTGCTTCCGATCCGCCAGATGTAATGATGATATTATCTGGTTCTAGTTCGATTTGGTCGCGCTTGAAATAAGTTTGAATCGTTTGAATTAATTGAGCGTTTCCTTGGGAATTTTCGTATTTTAATACAGAGAGGTTTGTTTGTTTGATTTTTTCAAAAAAAGTAGGTGGTGTTGGAATATCGGGTTGACCGATATTTAAATAATGAATTTTTATTCCGGTTTTCTCTACAACTTTCGCAAAAGGGATTAGTTTACGAATAGGTGAACTAGGAACACGATTAACACGATTTGATACATGCATATAACTTACCTCGTTATGCAACTATTATATCAAAAATTTATTGAGTATGCAATTATATTAAAAAAATATTGAAAAATGAAAAAAGGAGCATAATATAGTTAAGAAATGATGGAAAACTAATGGAAGAAAGGATTTCTAGAATAAATTGCCCCATATTTGAATTGGTTTTATAGTTTTCACGCGCAATCTATTGTACATATATTTCTATTTATATAATGAAAATAAGAAATGGGTTTGCAATCATGCAAGCGATGGTATTTATGTTGTTTTACACTTTATTAAAAATAATAAGATCTGCTTCATCGCTTTGGCTTGTAAAAAAAGGGTTTTATATGTATAATAGGATATAAGAAATGTTAGGAGCGTCACATGAAGTATTGTGTATTAGCCAGTGGTTCAAAAGGAAATATGACTTATATTGAAACAGAGCATATTCGTGTTCTTATTGATGCTGGCATCACTTATAAAGAAATGATGCGTCGGATGCCAATCCCTGTTACACGACTAGATGCCATCTTTATTACGCATGAACATACCGATCACATTAATGGACTGATTCCCATCGCCAAGAAGTGCTCGGCTACCTTATATATGAGCGAAGAAACCTATGCGGTTTATGTTGGGCGGTTTAAAGAGAAAACTGAAGGAATTCCTGTTCGTATCATCGAAGTGAATCGTAAGTATACCCTTGAGGATCTTCAAGTGTTCACCTTAAAATTGTCTCACGATACCAGCAGTTGTTATGGATTCATTTTTGCTCATCAAAAAAGAAGTCTTGCCTATATCACCGATACGGGATTTTTACCCTTGCCTTATATTGAACTCCTTAAGAGAGTAGATCACCTTATCATCGAATCCAACCATGACATCGTCATGCTGAATGAAAGTGATCGTACTTGGGCTTTAAAGCAACGCATCTTATCCGTTCGAGGGCATATGTCAAATTACATATGTGCACAAATCATCAATACGGTTGTTCAAGAAAAACGTTTAAAAACAGTCGTTCTTGCACATTTGAGTGAAGAATGTAATACCGAAGAGTTAGCGGTCGATACCGTTCTTGCTGCTATCAAAGGGGATTACGTGCCTGAAATAAAAGTCGCCAAACAATACGAAGCCTTAGAATTGATTGAGGTTAATCCATGAACATCAAACTCATTGTTGTTGGAAAAATAAAAGAAAGTTATTTAGAAGAAGCCATCCAAGAATATAAAAAACGCTTGTTACCCTTTAGCGCAGTAGAGATGATAGAAATCAAGGAGCGTAACACACCCGATGCTACGAAAAACTTAAGTGAAGAAGGCCTCGACATTTTAGAAGAATGTAAAAGTGATGACTTTATCATTGCATGCGCCATTGAGGGAAAGTATTTTTCCAGTGAAGAATTTGCCCAATGGGTCGATAGTCACACCACCTATTCTTCCCAACGTTTGGTTTTTATCATTGGAAGTTCTTGTGGATTATCACCTGCTGTCAAACAAAGAGCATCCCTCTTACTATCTTTTGGACCAATGACCTATCCGCATCAACTCATGAGAGTCATCTTATTAGAACAAATTTATCGCTTGTTTACCATTCTTTATCATAAAAAATATCACAAATAGGAGGTTTTTATGTTTAAACTACATAGTCTCTTTAAACCGACTGGAGACCAACCAAAAGCCATTGAACGTTTAACAAAAAACATCCAAAACGGCATCAAACGCCAGACTTTATTAGGAGCTACAGGAACAGGAAAAACATATACTATTGCCAATGTCATTAAAAACACAGGCAAAAATACGTTGATTCTTGCTCACAACAAAACCCTTGCTGGCCAGTTATATAGTGAAATGAAATCCTTCTTTCCTGAAAATCGGGTTGAATTTTTTATTTCATACTACGACTATTATCAACCAGAAGCCTATGTTGCGAGTCGTGACTTATATATTGAAAAAGATTCATCGATTAATGATGACATCGATCAAATGCGACACAGTGCCGTATCAAGTTTGTTGAGTGGCGAAAACGTCATCATCATTAGCAGTGTCTCCTGCATTTATGGTATTGGTGATCCTGAAGATTATGAAAACAACATCCTAGTGGTCCGTGTAGGCGATAAAATGAGTCGCAATCAATTGTTTGAGCGATTAATCACCATGCAATATGAACGCAATGACTATGATTTTAAACGAGGTACCTTCAGGGTTAGAGGGGATAATATTGATATCATCCCCATTAGTGAAAAAGAGCAAGCCATACGACTTGAATTTTTTGATGACGAAATTGAAAAAATTCGTTTGATTGAAGTCATCACCGGAAAAAGCATTTCCACAAAAGAAATGATTACCATCTATCCTGCAACCTTGTTTGCGGTTAGTCATGAAAAACTAGAAATAGCGATTGCGAGAATTGAAAAAGAGCTGGAAGAACAAACTGCCTTTTTTAAAAATAATCAAAAGCTTCTTGAAGCAGAACGCATTGAACAACGAACCAAATATGATATTGAAATGCTAAAAGAAGTGGGATATTGTAGCGGAATTGAAAACTATTCTCGCCACATCAGTCTTCGCGAAGAGGGTGAAACACCTTATACCCTTATTGATTTCTTCAAGAAAAATTTCTTACTTGTCGTCGATGAATCACATGTTTCTCTCCCTCAGGTTCGAGGAATGTATAATGGTGATCGAGCTCGAAAAATGAGTCTTGTGGATTATGGGTTTCGTCTCCCCTCTGCTCTTGACAATCGTCCCCTCACATTTGATGAATTTGAAGCCAAGTGTGATCAGGTGATTTACTGCAGCGCAACCCCTGCTCCGTACGAACGTGAAAAAAGTTATGAAATCGTTGAACAAATCATTCGTCCGACGGGACTATTAGATCCGTTGGTTGAGATTCGTTCCACTAATGGTCAAATTGAAGATTTAATCAAAGAAATAAAAGCACGCGCTCGTCGGAATGAACGTGTTTTAGTGTTGACTCTAACCATACAAATGAGTGAAGATCTCACTCAATATTTTAAAAATATTGATTTAAAGGTGGCCTATTTGCACTCGGAAGTGAAGTCGCTTGAGCGACTTGAAGTCATTCGTCAGTTACGACTCGGAGTATATGATGTACTAGTCGGAATTAACTTACTTCGAGAAGGACTTGATATTCCCGAAGTCTCTTTGATTGCGATTTTAGATGCTGACAAGGAAGGCTTCCTTCGAAGTGAAACTTCTCTCATTCAAATCATCGGTCGTGCTGCTCGTAATGCTTCGGGACACGTCATCTTATATGCCGATCAAACCACAGATTCCATGACGAGGGCGATTAGTGAAACGTATCGCCGACGTTCCATTCAAGATGATTACAATAAAAAGCATGGGATTATCCCAACAACCATCACCAAAGCAATTAAGGATAGTTTGGTGATTACCAAAGAAGAGGATTCTCGTGAAAATATTGACTTCACCAAACTAGAAGAAATGAGTCATCTCGAAAAGAGAAAGCTGATTGCGAAATTAGAAAAAGAAATGGCAGAAGCTGCGAAACGGTTGGATTTTGAAGAAGCCATGAGTTTGCGCGACATCATATTTGAATTAAAAGCATCCTAAAAGGAGGTCCTTATGAAAAAAGTCATCGTTGGTTTATCAGGTGGTGTCGACTCAAGTGTTGCTTGTTTATTATTGCAACAAGCAGGGTATGAGGTCGAAGGCGTTTTTATGCGCAATTGGGATTCCACCCTCAACAATGATATTTTAGGGAATCCTAATGATCCGAATGACATATGCCCTCAAGAAGTGGATTATATGGATGCATTGGCAGTCGCCGAGAAACTTCATATTCCTCTTCATCGTATAGATTTTGTTGATGAGTATTGGGATCGCGTATTTGCCATTTTCCTTGAAGAATATCGTCATCACCGTACCCCAAACCCCGATATCTTATGTAATAAAGAAATTAAATTCAAATCATTTTTAGAACATGCTGAAAAAATGGGCTGTGATTATATCGCCATGGGTCATTATGCCCGAAGTATTCATACTCCAGAAGTTCAACTCCTTCGAGGAGTTGATCAAAATAAGGATCAAAGTTACTTCTTATGCCAGTTAACAAAAGCTCAAGTTGCCAAAAGTCTCTTCCCCATTGGACATCTTACGAAACCAGAAGTTCGTCGGATTGCTTTAGATTATGGGATTCCTGTTGCAGCAAAAAAAGACTCAACCGGTGTTTGCTTTATTGGTGAAAGGCGATTTAAATCGTTCTTGGAAAATTATCTTCCTCATCAACCAGGACTCATGGTTGATGTTGCCGGATGCGAAATCGGGAAGCATGATGGTCTTATGTACTATACCATTGGTCAACGTCATGGGCTTGCTATTGGTGGACCAGGAGACCCTTGGTTTGTTATTGGCAAAAATTCTGAAAAAAATGAACTGCTTGTAGGCCAAGGATATCATCATCCTTTGCTTTATTCCAATCGATGTGTCGTGACCGGTATGAATTGGCTCATTGATCATCCTGAACAAGTCAGATATGCTACTGCAAAATTTCGTTATCGCCAAGCAGATGTTGAAGTAATCCTTGAACATCGCGATCATGATACTGTTCTTGCCCTATATCCTTCAAAAGTTAGAGCTGTCACACCGGGTCAAGCCGCCGTATTCTACCTAGGAGATCTCCTAATAGGAGGGGGAACGATTGACACCGTCTATATGGATGATGAATTGAGGCGCTACTAATGGAAACAGTCGTTGGTAGTGTCGTTCGTGTAACCTATTACGATGAAGAAAAAGGATTTGGAATCGTTAAAATCAAATTGGATTATAAAGATCCACAAATGGCAAAATACAAAACAACCTTATTTTCCAATGTTTTAACAATCCTTTCCAGCTTTGATCGAAAACCAATGATTGAAGAAGAATTCGAATTTACAGGCGAATTTGAGACTTCAAGTTACGGTCCTCAACTCAAAGCAAAAACATTTTCTCGTCGTAATGAACAATCAAAAGAAGGCATTGTGACTTATTTATCTAGTGATTATTTCCCAGGTATTGGCCAAGCAACAGCCACGAAGGTGTTTGAAGCCCTCGGTAAAACCTGTTTAAAAGACATCGTTCACAATCGTGAACTGCTGGATCAAGTTGCTCTATCACAGAAGCAAAAAGATACCATCTATCAAGGACTTGTGGCCAACTATCAAAATGAACAAGAACTGGTGAATTTATTAAATTTGGGGATTTCAATGCGTATCGCCATTCGCATTACTCGGATTCTTCATGAGAATGCCTCTGAACTAGTGCGCAGTAACCCCTATCAGCTCATTGTCCTTGTCGATGGAATTGGTTTTGCTCGTGCCGATGCCATTACTTTGCAAATTGGGATTTCAAAAGATAGTCCTATTCGACTAAAAGCATTATTGTTATTTATTTTGAAAAATGTCGTATTTTCAACAGGCAATACCTATATTAAACAAGAGCAATGGTATGAAGAAGCCATTCGTTTTACCAACCAAGAAACAGAAATTTTATCAAAAGACACCTTTGAAGATCTGAAACGAACCCTGCTCAAGGAACGAAAAATCATCATTGATCAAGAAAAAGATGTTTATCTTTCGAAAATATATTATGATGAGTGTAAACTAGCGAGTCGCTTACAAGCGTTTCTTGGAAACAATCTCCAAGAGTATGATGCTTCACAAGTTGAAAAAGTATTAATGAACACCATGGAAAAGAATCAAATCGAGTACAGTCCAAAACAAATCGACGCGATTCGATGTGCACTTCTAGAACCCATTAGTATCATCACTGGAGGACCAGGCACAGGAAAATCAACCATTATCAAAGGTATTATTGAAGCCTATAGTGCCCTCTTCCCCCATTCTGATGCCATCAAAGAAGCCATCAAACTTGTGGCTCCGACAGGAAGAGCTGCCAAAAGATTAAGAGAAGTCACCAATCACCAAGCCACTACCATTCATAAATTATTAGAATATGATGGCGGGGATATCTTTTTTGTCACCCCCGATAATCCGATTGATGCGAAAATGATTATCATTGATGAATTCAGTATGGTCGATGTATCATTAGCTTCTCTCTTATTTAACTGCTTACTTCCAACGACCAAAGTTGTTATTGTTGGAGACAGTGATCAACTTCCATCGGTTGGTCCTGGTAACGTTTTATATGATTGTATCGCTTCAAAAGAAATTACGACCACTCGTCTTGACAAAATTCATCGTCAGGCGCTTAATTCATCGATTATTGATTTGGCACATGACATTAATCATGGAGAAGTCCCCTATGATATCGCTGATTTGAAAGAGGATCGAACATTCATTCGATCCGATGATGCCAACTTGATTCGCTTAATTGAGATCACCATTCGTCAAGCTTTGGAAAAGGGTTATAATCTAATCCGCGATATTCAAGTCTTAGTTCCTCTCTATCGTGGCGAAGTTGGAATTGATGCCATCAATTTTCATTTACAGGATCAGTTTAACCCTTCCAATGTTCAGGTGAATCATTATGGTCGTCGTTTTCGCGTGAATGACAAAGTCATTCAACTCGTTAATCGTCAAGACAAACAGGTCATGAATGGAGATATTGGTTCCGTTTTATCATTTGAGTTTGAAGAAGAAAAGTTTGTTCGACTCACGGTTTTATTTGATTTTGGACCTGTCGCTTACGAAGCTGAAGAAATTGAAGATCTACAACTGGCTTATGCCATCTCGATTCATAAAGCTCAGGGAAGTGAATTTCCTGTCGTCATCATGCCTTTTTCCTTTAAATATTATGTGATGTTAAAAAGAAAACTTATATATACAGGCATTACCCGTGCTAAAAAATACCTTATTTTAATCGGCTCATTTGATGCGCTTCGAAAAGGTGTCATTCAACTCGAAGAAAATCGTCAGACGAAGTTATGTCTTCGAATGATGCAAGCCATCAATAACCCTTTTGAAAAAGAAGAAGAAATTGAGGAGATATCAAACGTAGAATCGTTAAAACCTGAAGATTTTATGTAAAGGAGGGAATATGATTCATTATGAACCCATCACTATTGATACTTCCAAGATGACTATTAGGCGTGCTAAGCAATCGGATGCAAAAGATATGTTTCATCATTGGTCATCTTCAGCAGCAGTGACGCGTTATTTAAGTTGGACACCTCATGAAAATGTGGGAGCAACCGAACTGATGTTATCACTTTGGCGAGATGGAGTACGTGAAGCAAAAATGACATATTGGATGTGTGAATTAAAATCCATTCAAAAAGTCATTGGTTCCATTACGTTAATGATGATGAATGAAAAAGAAGCCATCGGTGAAGTGGGCTTTTGCTATGGAGAGTCTTTTTGGAGTCAAGGTATCGCTACCGAAGTCTTAAATGCTCTTTTAAAGTATGCTTTTGAACTGGGCTATCATGCCATTATTTGTCGAACCCGACGTGAAAATGTGGCATGTATTCGTGTTCTTGAAAAATGTCATATGAAGTATGAAAAGACTGTGAGTGTGCTATGGTTAAAAGATCATGAACACCACGAGATAGATACATATAAAATCACAAAAAAAGAGTTTGAATTATCAACCCCCTCATGATATAATAGAAAAAAATTACAAGAAGAGGAAAAATATGACAAAACAATGGAATACATCCATCTATAAAACCATCATTACTTGTTTTAATGTCTTTTTAGTCATAATTTTTATATGGATGATTACCATTCTTGCAACAAAATCTCTAAATTTTTATCTCTTTGAGTTTATTAAAAACGACACTGCCCATGAGACGGGCTATAGCATGGATGAACTTCGCCAAATAGCAAAGCACATCATCGATTACCTCTTTTATCGCGTCGAAACATTACAAATAAATATTGGTGGTCAGGATGTGTTTTCCAACCAAGCTTTGTACCATATGGCAGATGTGCGCAGCTTATACACGGGAGGATCTACGATCGGCTGGATCATTTTAGGAATCGAGGTCATCTTACTCGTCATCCTCATCACCCATTATCGTTATTTAAAGGAGTATCTACTAAAAGTCAGTCTTTCTACCTTGGGTATATTTTTTGCTGTTCTCATTGGCATTGCCCTGGTAGCATTGATTGATTTTGATAAGACCTTTGAAATCTTCCATCACATTATTTTTCCCGATCCTGTGAAATTTCGCGATGCTTTCTTCGGACCTGTGTCTAATTATCCCGAAGCTCCTGGCATCAATAATCTTATGCTTGTCACGATTTTATCAGAAGGATTGTTCATGGATGTTGGGTTGTTAATCATTGGAGGAACCGTCAGTGGATTACTATTATGGATTATTACCATCCTTGTCGTGCGTATCATAGACTTCAAGAGAAATAGAGGAAAACTTCATGTTAAAAATAGCTAAATTTGGTGGGTCATCCCTTGCCAATCATCAACAATTTCAAAAAGTCAAACAAATCATTGAACAAGACCCCTTGCGAAAAGTCGTTGTGGTCTCTGCTATTGGACGTCGCGATGCACGCGATGCGAAGTTGACAGATTTACTATATTTACTTCATGCACATCTCATGTATTCGGTTCCATATGAACCGGTTCTAGCGATGATTGAAGAACGTTTTTTAGAAATTAAAGAAGCACTTCATTTATCCATCGATATCAAAAAACAGTTATTGGCTTTGAAAAAGGAATTAAACAAACAAATATCCTTAGATTATCTTGTGAGTCGTGGGGAATACTTTACCGCTCAAATGATGGCCGAGTACATAAACTTTGCCTTTGTTGATGCGAGCGAATTGGTATTTTTCTATTTTGATGGTTCTATTGATTATGAGAAAACTGAAAATGCCATTCGCAAGGCTTTTCAAGAGCATGAGCAAATGGTTGTTCCTGGATTTTATGGGGTTTATCCCAATGGAGCGATTCGTATTATGGCTCGAGGTGGATCAGATATTACTGGATCCATCATGGCTCGCTCTTTGAGTGCGACTGTCTATGAAAACTGGACGGATGTATCGGGTCTCTTGATGGCAGATCCTCGTATTGTTGTTAGTCCTAAGCGGATTGCTCAAATCACTTACGAAGAACTACGAGAACTTGCTTACATGGGAGCGAATGTCCTCCATGAAGAAACAATCTTCCCCATTCAGGATATGAACATTCCTATTGTCATTTTAAATACAAATGATGCTTTCAATCCAGGAACCATTATTACTCAAGTGGGAGATGATACGACTCAAGTCATTACCGGGATAGCTGGAAAAAAACATTTTGCATCCTTTACCATCACCAAGCATAATGGATCTAGTAAAACGAAACTCATGCGTGAGATTCTGGCTTTGTTTGAATCCTATCATATCAATGTTGAACACATTCCGAGTAGCATCGATAGTTTCAGCATTGTCGTTCTCCAAGCGGAACTAGATAAAGTCATCTATGATATTGCTAGCTCGATAAAAAATCGAAGCGATGTAAAAAATTTAACAATTGATCAAGACATTGCTTTGGTTGCGATTGTGGGTCGAAACATGGTGACACGGCCTGGTATTTCGGGTAAAATATTCGCCGTCATTGGAAATGAAGGCATCAATATTAAAATGATTGCGCAAGGTTCAAATGAGCTGAATATCATTGTTGGAATTAGCAATGAGCATTTCGAAAAAACTATTTGTGCCCTTTATCAACATCTAGTTGTTTAGTAAAAAGCACCTCTCTTCATAATATATCTATGAAGAGAGGTTTTTAATATGAATAAAAAACTCGCAATTGCCATTGGCATTTTTCTGGTTTTAGTGGGTCTTTTTTTAACTTATTATAAACCTTCAAAAACCACGATAGAAGAACCACCCCTTGAAGAAATCCCCATCATAGAGCGTATCATCGTTCAGATTAGTGGCGAAGTGAAGCGTCCAGGATTATATGAACTAGCTGAGGGAGCACGCCTATGTGATTTAGTGATTCTTGCTGGTGGACTTACGACTGAAGCGGATGAGGTCACCCTCAATTTAGCAAGTCTTCTTGCTGATGGGATTCATATTCATGTCCAAAAACGGGCTGACAATTCTTCGACTTCACAACTCATATCCATCAATTATGCGACTAAAGAAGAATTAATGACGCTTGAAGGAATTGGAGAAACAAAGGCCCAAAATATTGTTGCTTATCGCACCCAAAAGGGATTGTTTAAAACTCTTGAAGAATTGATGAATGTCAGTGGCATTACTGCAAGCATTTATGCTAAAATTAAAAATTCAATCTGTTTGTAGTCTCATTATTCATCATCGAGTATTTCTTCTTTTAAAGAACAACTTCTTTTTGGTGGCATTTGGGGTCGTTTTAGGAAGTCTATCCATCATAAATCTATGGTATATCATTCCTTTAGTGGGATATCTTCTTATTTTGTGTCGAAAAAATCGCATGATAGGATGCATCACTTTCATCATAACGGCAGGATGGATGCTGCTTTATGGAGGGCTTCTGCGTCTTCCTATTTTGGGAGGTGATATTTATAGTGGAATCATTATTGAGTCAGAAGAAAAATCCACTTATCAAAAATTACTGATAGAGTGTGGTTACAAGAAACTACTCATTTATTCAACAGCAGAAGAGCATTTTCGAGTGGGTGATGAAATTGAAGTATACGGTGAATTTGAAGAGAGTGGCCCTCCCCACATCCCTGGGGGGTTTAATTACACCCAGTATTTAAAATATCAACACATCATCGGAATCATTAAAACCGATAACATCACAAAAATCAGGCGACCATTATCAATATGGTTGATGAAGGATGGGCTAGAAACGTATTTATCAACTTGTTTTAGCGAAGAGGCTTGTAGTTATTTGACTGGTCTTTTATTTGGAGATCGTAGTGGCTTTTCCGAAGAATTTGAAATATCCCTATCAATGAATGGACTAGTTCACTTATTTGCCGTATCGGGACTTCATGTTGGTCTCATTATTGGTCTCATTCATACTCTTTTTACAAAGTTCCATTGGCGCAATGAAAATCGCTTTTTAGTAATCTTTCTTTTTTGTTATTGTGTAGTGACGGCATTTTCTCCCTCCATTTTGCGCGCAACGGCGATGTTTTATTTTGCCCTTGCCAATCGCAAATGGAAACTTGGACTCTCATCTATGGATATCATCAGTATTCTTTTCATTGTTTTTGTCTATTGCAATCCTTACTACATTCATCATGCAGGCTTTTGTCTTAGTTTTTTAGTTGCCACAATGATTATTATTTTATCACCCCTTCTAAAAAAGGCAAGCTCAGTGGCTAAAATCATGGTGATATCCCTTGGCTCTCAAATCCTTACACTTCCCTTAATCATTACAATGAATCATGAAATGAACGTGATTTGTTTTTTGGGAAATGTTGTATTTATTGTCCTCGTCAGTTCGATTGTGATGCCTGCTTCTTTAATCACTCTCGTGTTTTGTCCCATTCAAAGCTTGTTTGTGGCGATGATGAAGGCTTTTGAGTGGATGTCTTCACTCATGAGTTTTGTTTTCATACCTTATCAAGCCCCCACATTCCCTCCAATAGCAGTTATCTTTTATTATATTCTCGTATACTGTGGGGTCTATCATTATAAGAATCGAAAGAAACGTAGTGTTTATCTTTTACTTTTAGCCATTTTTCTTCTCGTTGGGACCCTCAGTGGTCATTTTGAAAAGGAAGGACGCGTCGTATTTATCGATTGTTACGAAGGAGAAGCCATTCTGATCAGCAGCCCTCATAAAAAAACTAATATTCTGATTGATACTGGTATTGGAAAAAATCACGAAGTAACAAATTTTCTTTTAAGTGAAGGAATTAATAACCTTGATATCCTCTTTATCACCCATGATCACGATGATCACTTTGGGGAATTTGATTATATGAGGCGACATATTCGTATTCAAAAACTCATCACATCAAGCTACTCTTCTCTTTTTCCAAATGCCATACATGTGAGAGCAGGAGATCAAATTCAGTGTCGTGAATACACTTTTGATGTCCTTAGTCCCAACAAAAATGCTCTTGATTTAAATGATGAAAGTCTGGTATTATATACAATAATTCACAATAAAGCTTTCTTATTTATGGGAGATGCTTCTATTGCCATCGAAGAAGCCCTACCCTCACTTCCTGTGGATATCCTCAAGGTCGGTCATCATGGTAGTAATACAGCGACTAGTTCATCGTTTCTCGTACGCATAAAACCCACTTATGCCATCATTCAAACAGGTCAAACAAGTAAGTATCAATTTCCGACAGCAGAAGTTCTAAAGCGGCTAAACAAGGAAAACATCATCACTTATTCTACTTCGATTTACTATACCATCACTTATTGGTATCAAGGAGTGAAAGATGGATTTCGCTTTCAAAATTATCCTTTGTTTTGATCATTCTTTGTGCTATAATGAAATGGGTGAATGTTATGAATCAAGTGTATTTATTTTGTGGAACAGAAGAACTCATCATTAAGAATAAAATGGATAAAGTTATCAAATCCCATCACGGGAATGAAGATAATATGATTATCTATGATATGGATGAAATCAATGTTGGAATGGCGATGCAAGATGCCATTACAATGCCTTTTATCACGGATAAAAAGCTTATCGTTTTAAAAAATCCCACCTTTTTATCCACTCAAAAAGGTGATTTATCTCATGATATTCCCACTTTAATGGATTATTTGGATCATCCTCTTGCAACAACCGTTCTCATCATTGATGCAACCAATATCAAACTAGACGAACGGAAAGAAGTGGTAAAAAAACTTCTCAAAGTGGCCGAGGTTAGTGAAACCAAAGAACTCACCCCCATTGAAGAAGAAGGATGGCTAAAACGTCAATTTGCTCTTGAGGGCATCGAAATCCGTGACGATGTGGTTAAACTATTCTTCAATCGATTGGGTCGAAATTTATTGAATGCAAAAAATGAAGTAAACAAACTCATTAACTATGTCAATGGCCGCAAAATTATCACTGCTAAAGATGTGAATGAAGTGGTAACCAAGGAATTAGAACAAGAAATATTTGCCATCAGTAACGCTATCCTTGAAAAAAACAAAGAAAAAACCATTACAACTTATCAAGAATTGATTAAGAGTGGAAAAGATGCAACTCAGCTAATATCAATGGTTGCACGTTCGATGATGGACAATCTCGCCATAAGCCATCTTATTGCTGCTCAGTATAGTCAAAACGATATTGCTAGTACCCTTGGTGTTTCTTCTGGGAGAGCCTACTACATGATAAAAAACGCCAAGGTTTTTCATAGCGATCTTATCAAAGATCATATTCAAAAATTAGCCGACTTGGATTACAAAATAAAAACCGGTCAAATTGAAGCAACGACCGGTTTAGAATTATTTTTGTTCGGATTATAAAAATAAAAATATCCTTATGGATATTTTTATTTTAGGGTGTTAACCAATTTTTGTAAGCGAGATTTGTGTCTTGCAACATTATTTTTATGTAAGAAACCTTTAGAAATTGCTTTGTCAAGTTTTTCAAAAGCTGCAACAAGTGCAGTCTCTGCAGCAGGTAAGTCTTTGGCTGCAACTGCTTTTTCAACGTTTTTCACAGTTGTCTTGACCGAAGATTTATAAGCGGCATTCAGTAAGCGTTTCTTTTCATTCGTGATGTTACGTTTCGCTTGTTGTTTAATATGTGCCATGTTTCTACCTCCAAATGATACATTATATATTCTAGCAAAAAAAACACGAAAAAGCAAGTAAAATCTCACAAAGTTAAGGAAGTAACTTTTGATCATTTATCAATCAATTGTCGTTGTCTTTTTTTCAAGATTATTGTATAATGAAGTGTGTGGTGAAAAATAATGAGAAAAGTCGCAATCATCGGTGGGGGAGCTGCTGGTTTATTTTGCAGCATCTTTTTAAAAGAAATGTTACAAGAGGATGTCGAAGTCATCTTACTAGAAAAACAAGATCGCATTGGCAAAAAAATTCTCGTGACTGGGAATGGAAAATGTAACTTGTCCAATCGAAATATGGACGTTTATTACTATAATTCCCCATCTATTGCTCATGCAATTCGTCACTTTACCCCAGAACTATGTGTTTCCACATTCCGAAAATGGGGCTTACTCATTCGTGAAGATGAAGAAGGACGCTTATATCCGTATAGTGAAAAAGCAAGTTCTGTTTTAGATGTGTTCTTAAGAAAAATCGATGAACTCGGCATCAAAGTTGTTACATTTGATGCAAGTCATATCAAAAAATGCGCCCACTTCCTGGTTTATTCAAAAGCATATCAACTTGAAAATGTGGATGTTGTCGTCCTTGCGACCGGAGGAATGGTCGGAGTGACTCGTTATGAGGGATATCAATTAGCGCAAGATTTAGGTCACACTTGTACCCCCCTATTCCCCACCCTTGTTGCCTTGAAAACCAAAGAATCTTTAAAAGCCCTATCGGGGCTCAGAATGAAAGTCGCTCTGTCCGTTATCAAAGAACAGAGGGAACTATGGAAAGGGCAGGGTGAAGTCCTTTTTAAAGATGAAGGATTATCGGGTATTCTTGCACTTGATGCATCACGATATTGGAGGGATAGCACCTCCTTATCGCTTGATCTTGTTCCCGACTTTAGAGATGAAACCCTTCGAACCTTTATACAAGCAGAGGATGAAGGTAAGCGATTAGCAGGCATCTTACCAAAAATGCTCGCCTTGGACGTATTAAAACGATATAAACAAGATCCACTTCATGACTTAATATATCACTTGCATCACTTTTTATTACACCCCACAGAAACTTATGGGTATCAAAATGCTCAAGTGACTCGTGGAGGAATTCCTATGAATGAAGTGAACCCTGTGAGCTTTGAATCGCTCCTAACCAACAATTTCTATCTCATCGGGGAAGTATTAGATGTTGATGGTGCTTGTGGTGGATACAATCTTCATTTTGCATGGGCAAGTGCGTATGCTGCTTGTATTGATATAGCACACAAAATTAAAGGAGAAATAAAATGAAATCAATGAATTTGCCTAATAAACTAACATTACTTCGCGTATGCTTGATCCCCGTCATTATCATACTAGCGATGATTCCCGCGTTAAAAGCCATCACTCTATTTTCAGGGGTAACACTATCAGATCTTCTAGTTCTTGTGGTGTTTGTCATTGCATCCTTTACCGATTTTCTTGATGGATACATCGCTCGGAAGTACAATTTAGTCACTGACTTTGGGAAATTTATGGATCCTTTAGCTGATAAGCTTCTTGTGTTTTCTGCTTTTATCATCCTCATGGAAATGGGACGAATCCCCGGTTGGATTGTGATGGTTATCATCGCCCGAGAGTTTCTCGTCATGGGGATTCGGGTGCTAGCTGCGGGTAATCAAGTCGTCATTGCTGCGAGTATGCTCGGTAAACTCAAAACCAATTCACAAATGCTTGTGGTAATTGTATTACTACTCAATAATTATCCCTTTAGTTTAATCGCGGGTCTAAATTATGGAGAGGGTCAAAACATCGTCGGAACCGTTTTATTATATCTTGCAGCGATTCTAACCCTTGTTTCCGGTATTGATTATTTTATTAAGAATAAAGATGTTATCCTCAAAACAAAATAAGGAGAAAAAATATGGAAGAAACTCGTAAAAAAAATCTTGAAGAAGCCTTTAAACAAATTGAAAAACAATTTGGTAAAGGTTCAATTATGAAACTTGGTGATGTAAGCTTTGAAGATATGGAAGTGATTCAAACAGGATCACTGGCTCTTGATGCTGCAATTGGTGTTGGAGGGTATCCACGAGGCCGTGTCATTGAAATTTATGGACCTGAAAGTAGTGGGAAAACTACCTTTGCCCTACATGCGATTGCTCAAGCTCAAAAGACGGGTGGCTATGCGGCCTTCATTGATGCTGAACATGCTCTTGATCCACGCTATGCAAAACAACTAGGAGTCGACATTGATAATCTTGTATTATCACAACCTGATACGGGTGAACAAGCACTTGAAATTGTTGAATACCTCGTTCGAAGCAATGCCGTCGACATTGTTGTCGTAGACTCGGTTGCTGCACTTGTACCAAAGGTTGAAATTGATGGCGACATGGGGGATTCTCACATTGGGTTACAAGCTCGACTCATGAGCCAAGCCATGAGAAAACTCAGTGGAATCATTAGTAAAACCAACACTGTCGTCATCTTTATCAACCAAATCCGTGAAAAAGTAGGCGTTATGTTTGGTTCTCCAGAAACCACCTCAGGAGGAAGAGCCTTAAAGTTTTATGCAACCATTCGCCTTGATATTCGACGCGTTGAACAAATCAAACAAGGAGACACTGCGATTGGAACCATCACAAGAGTCAAGGTTGTCAAAAATAAAGTGGCTCCCCCATTCCGTAATTGTGATGTTGAACTCATTTTCGGTGAAGGAATTTCACGTGAAGGAGAACTCATCGATTTGGGTGTGGAACATGACATCATTAAGAAGAGTGGCTCTTGGTTTAGTTATGATGAAGAACGCATTGGTCAAGGTCGAGAAAACGTTAAAAAGTATTTAAAAGAAAATCCAAATCTTGCTTCAGTCATTGAAATAAAAATTCGTGAAGCTTTAAAAGCAAAAAAACAAGAAATCAATCACCGCTAAACGCGGTGGTTGATTTTATGTTGAAATAAATATTTAATTTGACTATGACCCTTCCTTAGTGTATAATTGAGTTAGTAGACAATTGGCAAAGATTAAATATATTATTTACAAAAAAACAATATGGAGGTGCAGGAATGCTAGCATTTATTTATGCAAACGTTCTTGTTGATATTTCTATCTACCTCGTACTATTTGTATTAGGAGCCGGGCTTGGTTACTTAATCGTCCATTTACGACTTAAAAAAGCCGGAAAAACAGCTGCAAAATTTTTAGAAGATGCAAAGAAGCAAGCAGAAGATAACCGAAAAGCACAACTCCTCGACTCAAAACAAGAAATCTATCGTTTAAAACAAGAAGCTGATAAAGAAATTAAGGCTCGAAAGAAAGAAGCACAAGATTTAGAAAACAAACTCACTCAACGTGAAGTTCGACTTGACAATCGTAGTGCTAATCTTGACA
This sequence comes from Bacilli bacterium, assembly GCA_028702495.1. GTDB lineage: Bacteria > Bacillota_I > Bacilli_A > ML615J-28 > CAG-698 > JAQVOS01. Next base: position 2,654 of record JAQVOS010000005.1, on the reverse strand, counting down.
AGCGCGAAGAATCTCTTATTACTAAAGAACGCATCATTGATGAACGAAAAAATGAAGTTGAAAAACAGTATAGTAAGGCAGAAGGAATTGTTCAAGAACAAGAAAAGAAACTAATTGAAATCTCGGGTACTAGCCAAGATAAAGCCCGTGAAATTATCCTCGCTCGTGTTGAAGAATCCATGGCAATGGAAATCGCTTCTTATATCAAGGAAGAAGAAGAAAAAGCCAAAAATGAAGCCACTCGTAAGGCTCAAAGTCTACTAGCCAATGCCATCCAACAATATGCGAACGAAACCGTGAATGAAAAAACAGTGTCCACTGTGACATTGCCAAATGATGAAATGAAAGGCCGTATTATTGGCCGTGAAGGACGTAACATTAGAGCCATTGAAGCTGCTACTGGAGTTGACATTATTATTGATGATACTCCTGAAGCTGTTGTCCTATCTTGCTTTGATCCCGTCCGCCGTGAAATTGCGCGTCGAGTGATGGAAACACTCGTATCAGATGGTCGTATCCAACCACCACGCATTGAAGAACTTGTCAATAAGTACAAAAAAGAATTGGATACAGAACTTCGTGAAGCAGGCGAAAAAGCCGTTTATGATACGGGCATTGGTAAGATTCATCCTGAATTAATAAAATTAATTGGAAGAATGAAATATCGTACCAGTTATGGGCAAAACGGACTTACACATTCTCTCGAGGTTGCTTACCTTTCAGGCAAGCTTGCTGTTGAGATTGGTTTAAACGAAATTCTAGCTCGCCGTGCTGGTCTACTTCATGATATTGGAAAAGCTGCTGACCACGAAATGGAAGGAAGCCATGTAGATATCGGAATAGAACTTGCAAATCGTTACCATGAAAAACCAGAAGTTATTGATTCAATTGCTTCTCATCATGGAGACGTTGAAGCGACAACATTTTATGCACATCTTGTCGCCGCTGCTGATACCTTATCTGCTGCTCGACCAGGCGCTCGTAGTGAATCTCTTGATAATTATATTAAGCGTCTCACTCAACTTGAAGAGATTTGTAATGAGTTCAAAGGTGTTGATAAATCTTATGCCCTGCAAGCAGGACGTGAAATTCGTGTTCTTGTAAAGCCGGAAGAAATCAACGATACAGAGGCTTACAAACTTGCTCGTGACATGCGTCAAAAGATAGAAAGCAATATGAACTATCCTGGAACGATTAAAGTCATTGTTATTCGTGAAACGAGAGCTCAAGAAATTGCAAAATAAAATCGCACATCAATCCAAAGAGAGATCCCTCTCTTTGGATTTTTTGTTATCATTTCATCAAAAAATGTGATATAATACACTATGTAAAGTTACAATCAAATCGTAGATAGGAGAATAACTATGAATCAACAAGCACTTGACTCCCTAATAGCAATGCTTATTCCTAAAACTGCTCATTATTTTGTCCCCTTGATATGGGGAAAACCCATTCATCCTCTCATTGATCTTATTTATCCTGGCGAAACAACACAACTTCGTCCTGGAACAGGAAAAACTGGAGTTCGTATGAAACCAGAATATGTGGTCATTCATGATACCGGGATGACCAATCCTGAAGATAATGCAAAAGGTTTGTCGCGATACATTCATGCTCAAGCAGCAAGTCCAACAGGCCGTGTTGCATCATGGCATTTTTCAATTGATCAAAGTGAATGTTACAATCATGTTCCAACGATCGAGAGAGCTTGGCATGCAGGGGATGGATCTCATGCGTTTGGAACCACTTATTATAATGAAAGTTATAAACAGGAATGCATTGGAGGAGGAAACCTCACTGGGATTGGGATTGAATCTTGCATTAATCCAGGAAATGACTACGCTTTGACTGTCTTAAGAATGGCTCGTCTCACGGCTCAATTGTTGAACGAATATCAATTAGGATTAGATCGCATTAAACAACACAATGACTTCAGTGGCAAAAACTGTCCCAACGTCATTCGGGCCACAACGGGCTTATGGGAATCATTCCTTGAAGCAACAAAAGTCGAAAAAGCATTGGTTGATATGGGTGGGATAACCAATGTTGAATGGAAAATAAGTCCTGAAGGCATTATCTTTCGTAATGGAGTGGTAAAAGAAGTGGTAGAAGATACGCCTGTCCATCTTGAATTAACACTCACTATGAATGAAAAGCATCTTTCTTATCATTATGACACCCTTGTTCTAGGTATGAATGGTGAAAGAAGAATTGAAGGAACCATCAAAAACCTGTATGCTTCTCTTCCTCAAGTGATTACAAAAAATTGTTTTCTACCCCTTTTTGATCCTAAAACAAAAGTGCAAATGTCTTGGAACTCCTCTCACCCTGATCTTTTTTCCCAAGAAGGGCTTTATACACATCCAAAACAAAAAACGATTATCGCTTTAACGGTTCAACTAGAGTACAATGAGACGACAAAACAGCAAATCTTCGAATTGGAAGTTCAATAATAAGTTCAATAACAAAGCCTAATGATAACCATGCATTAGGCTTTTTAAATGATGAAAATCCCTTCATTTTAAGGTTGACAAAGAAAAAGTGCTAGAGTATAATGAATGAGGCTTAAAAATTCAGTCAGGTTTCAAAAAACAAATAAAGGCAGGAAAAGAAGCAATAATTTGTTGACAAAGGGACAAGGATAGTGTATAATA
>JAQVOS010000043.1 GCA_028702495.1 Bacilli bacterium | reverse complement strand
TGATATTGCTGAGGCAATTGTAGCTATGCATGCTACAAAAGGAGGCCTCTTCACAAAAGAGGATATTGCAAATTATCATGGAAAATGGGAAGAACCCTTGACTGGCTCTTACGAAAATTATACCTTTTTTGCCAATGGGACTTGGTGTCAAGGGGCAGTATTACCGATGACACTCCAAATCTTAGAAGGCATTGATTTATTATCAATGGGTCATAATAGCCCACTTTATATGCATACCGTTTTGCAAGCCATTGAACTTGCTATGGCAGATAAAGAAACCTATTTTGGTGATCCCGACTTTATCGATGTCCCGATGACAGGGCTTCTCAGTAAGGAATATGCAGCATCAAGAAGATCCCAAATGACAAATGTAGCTTTTAATGAGATGGCTCCTTATGGAAATCCCATAAATTTTCAAGATGTTCGGTATGTCCCTCAAGTGAGTGACGTTGATGTTGCTGTTTATAAAAACAATCGTAAAGAGATTTCAATTGGTAAAGATACCAGTTATATTTCAATCATTGATCAAGCAGGCAATGCCGTATCCCTCACTCCAAGTGATTTTCCTCAATCCCCCATGGTGGATGGATTGGGTTTAACCCTTGGAAACCGAATGACGCAATTTCGTTTGGATGCCACTCACCCCAATGCTTTAGAACCAGGAAAACGCCCGACCATTACTCCCAATGCTAGTATGGTTTTCAAAGATGGAGAATTCTATATGACATTTGGTACTCCTGGGGGTGACATGCAAACACAAGCTTTGGTTCAAGTGTTTCTCAATCACATCATCTTTGGAATGGATATTCAGGAGGCGATTGAAGCACCTCGATTTAGATCTCTTAACTGGCCTGATTCCTTTTCACCCCATGAATATCATCCGGGAACCATCATTCTCGAAGAATCGCTTTATCAAACACATCGTCAAGCCATGATCAATCTAGGATATCGAGTTGAGGTAGAAGAAGAGTGGGCTCCTGAATTTGGAGGAGTGTGTGCCATTATTCAAGATACCTTAAATAATCTCTTAATTGGTGGAGCAGATCCTCGTCAAGAATCTTTAGCCAAAGGAAAATAATTTCACCTTAATAAAAAAGCGTCCATACAAATATGTATGGACTTTTTCAAAAAGATATGGTATAATAAAATAAATAATATTGATTAGAGGTGGTTTTTCTTGGTTCCTCTCGAGAGTGACTCGATAACGGTATACTTAGCCAATTTTTTAAATGAGTTTGTTCAATATCTTCCCTTATTCCTTTTACTGATTGTCTTATTGATGGCATCTGCCTTTTTTTCTTCCGCTGAAATCGCTTATTCCAGTGTGAACATCATTCGTTTGCGTAATTATCTTGATGAAAAACGCAAAGGTGCAAAAAAAGCAGTGTATATCGCGGAAAAGTTCGATATGACGCTTGCAACCCTACTCATTGGGAATAATTTAGTCAACATTGCTTCAACAACCATTGCTGCCTATTTTTTCTCACGCATCATCGTCGATCCTACCCTTTCTAGTATTTTAAATACTGTCATCATGACCATCATCATCTTGGTTTTTGGAGAAATCTTGCCAAAATCATATGGAAAAGCAAATGCCGAAAAGTTTGCTCTAGCTTCTAGTACAATCTTATATATTTTCATTAAGATATTTTATCCCTTGTCGTGGTCTTTAAATAAATTAAAGCAATTGGTGTTTAAAAAGAAACCCAATGAAAAAGATGCTCCCTATGTTACTGAAGATGAACTTGAATCCATCATTGATGTTATGGAGGATGAAGGCGTTCTTGATGAAGATAATGCCGAGTTATTACAAAGTGCCATCAACTTAGGTGATCGCATTGTCTATGATATCATGACTCCTCGCGTGGATATGATTGCCATTGAAGCGAGTGACTCCATTCAAAAGATTAAAGATTTATTCTTTGAGTATCAATTTTCACGAGTTCCTGTCTATGAGAATGACAAAGATCATATTCTTGGAATCCTTAGCGAACGTGATTTCTTAACAGCCTACATCAAGCATTCTCCAGAAAATATTGATATTCGTAAATTGGTTTCCAAACCCATGTATGTATCAAAAACGACAAAAGTCGATGATTTAATTCGGGAAATGCAAAAGATAAAGAAACACTTTGCCGTTGTCTCTGATGAATATGGAGGAACGAGTGGTATTGTCACCATGGAAGATGCCCTAGAAGAACTCGTGGGTGAAATCTATGATGAATATGATGAATTCGCCGAAGAATTGGAAACTGAAAAAATCGAAACCATCGGTGAACATCAGTATCGTATTACTGCTGACATGGATTTAGAGTATTTCTTCGAAACCTTAAAACTAGGCAATGAACCCGAATCAACATATTCAACAGTCGGTGGCTTTGTTTATGAAATGTCTGAAGAGACACCCTATTCAGGTAAACAAGTTTTTTATCATAGTGTCTACGAAGAACAAGATATTGAAGATCCTGTTCATATTAAATATGATATTACCTTTACAATTGATGTTGTTGAAAACAGACGTATTAAAACCATAATCGTTGATGTTCAAGAGAACATTGTGAAAGAATAATCCCGTGAAAACGGGATTATTTTCTTTGAAAAATATGATGAGTTCGTGTTGAATCTTTAATAAAAATGTGTTATACTATAAATAGATCAATATGGGGAGCTTTTATCGGCTGAGAGGTTATATTATAACGACCCAAAAACCTGATCTGGGTAATGCCAGCGTAGGAAAAGTGTTCTTACTTCTTTGGCGTTCCGAAGAATTTTTTTATTTGGAGGAAAGCATGCAAAAAAAAATTCAGTGGATGGCAGAAATTGCCATAATGGTAGCGCTTAGTTTAGCGTTTGATTACATTTCAGCAATGATTGGGGGCGCATTATGGCCCAATGGTGGAAGTATTTCTATTGCCATGGTCCCCATTATGGTTGTTTCTTATCGATGGGGGATTCGATCGGGATTATTAACGGGTATTCTAGTTGGATCCATTCAATTATTGTGGAGTGGAGGAGAAGCTGCAGGCATTGTCTCCATTTTATTTGATTATATTTTTGCTTATACCGTTGTTGGTTTTGCAGGATTGTTTAATAATAAAATGAAAGCAAAACCATCAAAAACAAATATTTGGTTATTTTGTGTAAGTATGTTGATATCTTTTGTTTTGAGACTCTCATCCCATATGGTATCAAGCATGGTTGCTTATGAAGCTCCATTTTGGGGAGCACTCACATATAATATTGGTTATCTAGGAATTTCGTTTATTCTTTGTAGTGTTCTCATCATTGCTTTATTTGCCAAAGCACCGCAGATAATCTTTAAATCATTTCCTGATGAATAAATCTTTTTTCATATGATTAAGGAAATATCCACTTCCGAGAGAAGTGGATATTTTACACTAGATGATATAATTCATCAACCGCTTTTAGATAATCCATGGTGGGGGTAAACCCGAGGGTCACTTGTTTACCTAGTGTTTGAAACTGCTCGAGTGAAATGCTTTGCTTTCCTCCTGCCTTAGCTTCAGCGAGAAGATCTTGAAAAGCCAAAATGTCCATGATGAAGACTTGATTCACTTTTTTAAAGAAGATGATGATAAAAGCAAGACCCCCATGTTTATGGACACGTTCTAAATGTTCTATCTGATGGGGAAAGATGTGTTTAAAGGAAAAGGAGAGATTGTTCGTTTCCTTGGCTTCATAATCCAAGTATCGACCTTTATAGATTCCGTTGTAATCAGTTGTTGAAGGAGTTTGATAATAGCCTTCAGTAATTCGTGCCTTGTTTCGACTGGGATAATCGACCTTTACAATTCGGATTGGGGTTGGCTTTTTATAGATGACCGCGAGGTTACGATTGTAATAGTACTCATTTGCTAAATTGAGTGCATGTTCAAAAATCATTCCATGAGATTGAACGTGGGCATCGCGATGGGGTTTTGTTTGAATGGATGGGTTTGGGTAATTAATTTTCATGTGTTTTCACCATTCTCATTATACCACAAATAAATTACTATGAGAAGAGGCGTCTTAACAGCTTCTCAAAAAAGTTTATGGGTATTTATTCGCCCTAGAAAAGATAACACGCTCACAGAGAGCTTAAACACACTCATAAATTTCAAAAGAATATATTAATTTGCAAAAAATAGGGAATTTCTGCTGAAATTGACGTTTTGGCACTTTCTACCCCAAATAATACTTCTTGATTATTTGAGGGTTTTATGATAAAATCATTATAATAAGAAAGGATATTTCTATGATACCAGATAAAAAAACATTATTGGAGCGTCAACAACGTATCCGTAATTTCTCCATCATAGCTCATATCGATCATGGAAAATCCACCCTTGCTGATCGAATTTTAGAAATTACAAACACACTCGCAAAGCGAGAAATGCAAGAACAAGTTCTTGATTCCATGGATTTAGAACGCGAGCGCGGAATCACAATTAAACTCAATGCTGTCGAATTAACCTATCATGCCTTAAATGGAATGGATTATATTCTCCATCTCATTGACACTCCAGGGCATGTTGACTTTACCTATGAAGTATCAAGATCTCTCGCTGCCTGTGAAGGAGCGATTTTAGTCGTTGATGCAACACAAGGCATCGAAGCTCAAACTTTAGCGAATGTCTATTTAGCGATTGATAACAATCTTGAAATTTTGCCCCTTATTAATAAAATTGATCTTCCCTCTGCTGATATACCTAAAGTCAAAGAAGAGATTGAGCGAGTGATTGGACTTGATGCCACCCATGCCGTTTTAGCTTCAGCAAAAGAAGGCATTGGGATTGTTGATATCTTAGAGCAAATCATCGAAAAAGTTCCCTCTCCAGTAGGCGATCCAGATGCACCTTTACAAGCACTCATCTTTGATTCATATTATGATTCTTATCGTGGCATTATTCCATCGATTAGAATTATGAATGGAACTTTAACCAAAGGTGATAAAATCCGTATGATGTCGAATAATCAAGAATATGAAGTTCTTGAAGTAGGAACCTTCACTCCCAAAGAAGTGCGAAAAGAATACTTATCGTGTGGAGATGTCGGATTTTTTTCAGCAGCAATCAAGGAAATTGAAAATGTTCGTGTCGGTGATACGGTCACCTATGCAAATCGGAGTGCTAAAGTACCCCTCTCTGGCTATCGGGATTTAAATCCAATGGTTTTCTGTGGTCTGTTTCCAACGGACACCAACCAATATGGAGACTTAAAAGAAGCACTTGAGAAACTTAAACTGAATGATGCCTCTTTAAAATATGAACCCGAAACCTCCCAAGCTTTAGGGTTCGGTTTTCGTGTCGGTTTTTTAGGCCTCTTACATATGGATATTATTCAAGAACGCATCGATCGTGAATTTGGGATTGCTCTCATCGCAACAGCTCCCTCTGTCAATTATCATGTATTCTTAACCAATGGATCGATGAAGACTATTGAAAATCCATCGACAATGCCTGATCCCGTTTATATTGATCGCATCGAGGAACCTTATGTCATTGCTACCATCATGCTTCCTAATGAGTACGTTGGTTCCGTTATGGAGATTTGCCAGAACAAACGAGGCATTTTCAAAAATATGGTATACCTTGACGTGACACGAGTGACTCTTACCTATGAAATCCCGCTCTCAGAAATCATCTATGATTTCTTTGATCGCTTAAAATCTTCAACAAAAGGTTATGCTTCCTTTGACTATCAAATCCATGATTACAAATCATCTGACCTCATCCGTATGGATATTTTATTAAATGGAGAAAAAGTGGATGCTTTAAGCATCATTACTCATCGGGATACTGCCTTCCGTAGAGGCCGCGTTATTACCGAGAAACTAAAAGATTTGATTCCTAAACATTTATTTGAAATTCCTATCCAAGCTGCTGTTGGCGGAAAAATAATCGCTCGTAGCACCATCAAAGCCATGAGAAAAGATGTACTTGCAAAATGTTATGGTGGCGACATTAGTCGAAAACGTAAATTGTTGGAAAAGCAAAAAGAAGGAAAGAAACGCATGAAATCCGTGGGAAGTGTTGACATTCCTCAAAGCGCCTTTTTAGCGGTGTTGAGTATTGATGAATAATCAAGCACCTAGAGCTTTATACATTCATATACCTTTTTGTTCCCACATATGTACGTATTGTGACTTTTATAAAATGCGTGCTAAAGAATCGGTTAAACACGAATACATTTCAACCCTCATTCAAGAGTTACATTTAAAGAAATCGTTCTACGATGCTATCGAAACCATCTATATTGGAGGCGGAACCCCCTCCTCGATTCCGATGGAACATCTTAAAAGGTTATTTGATGCTATTTTGAAGGAAATAGATCCAAGCAAACTTATTGAATGGACAATCGAAGCCAATCCTCAAGATATCACCGAGGAGTTTGCTCGCTTCATCCAGGACTATGGGATTAATCGCGTGAGTTTAGGCGTTCAAAGCTTCCAAGAGAAACGTCTAAAAGTACTAGGACGCACCCATACCCGCCTAGATGTGCTTCATGCCATCAAGATCCTTCATCAAGTCGGGATTAAAAACGTGAATGCCGATTTGATTTATGGACTTCCAGGAGACACCATTAAACTCATCAAACAGGATTTAATCCAAATCATCAACATGGGATTTACTCATGTATCTCCTTATACATTGATTATTGAACCAAAAACCATGCTGTATCTTGCTCAAGAAGAAAACACGTTTCTACCTTTGCCTGATGAAGAAGAAGCTACCATTTATCGCTTTATCCAACGCTTTTTAAATTCTTATGGCCTTTATCAATACGAAATCAGCAACTTTTGCATCAAAGGATATGAGAGCCTTCATAATCAAGTGTACTGGAAAAATGATCACTATATTGGTCTTGGAGCAAGTGCAAGCTATTACATCGATCAAATTCGCTACACCAACATTAAAAACTTGCGCTTATATACTGAAGGTGTCAAAATAGGCAAATTAAAATACGAAGAGAAAGCAGAATTAACGCAAGAAGAAGAAATGCAAAATGAAATGATGTTGGGACTGAGAACCATTCGAGGGATCTCCCTCCAAGAATTCGAAGCAAAGTATGGGAAAGCGTTGCTCGATGTTTATCCAGTTGTGAATCGTTTGATCCATGATAAACAACTCATATTAAAAAGAGGTTATATCGCGATTCCTACCAATCGCTTATATGTCTCAAACACGATTATATTGAATTTTATGTAAAGATATTCGTTTTTATGTTATGATAGTAGGTGAGGACGTGCATGAAACCATATATAGATGAATTTGGTTATTATTTGCGAGGAGAAAAAAGACTCTCCCAAAATACGGTCAAATCGTATACCAAAGATATATCCTCCTATGTCGATTATCTCATGAACATTCGTCATCTTGTAGAACCGAAAGATATTACTTTAGATGACTTGCGGGCTTATCTCACCTATCTAAATCGAAAAAAAGTAGAAGATTCAACGCGAGCTCGACAAATGACATCCATCAAATCCTTTCATGCCTTTCTAAAACTAGAACATCACACTGAAAACAATGTCGCAACCACCCTGAAAACACCCAAACGAGAGAAGAAGCTACCCATCATCCTTTCCATTCAAGAAATTGAAGTGTTAATGAAATCATTGACTGCCGATACCCCCCTTGAACTTCGCAATCGAGCCATGATTGAGATGGCTTACGCTTGTGGCTTACGAGTGAGTGAACTCGTTGGTTTAAAAATTGCTGATTGTCATCTAGAACGAGGTTTTGTTAAAGTACTGGGGAAAGGAAGCAAAGAGCGGATTGTTCCCATTTCTGAGGTTGCAGGTCTTGCACTAGAAGATTATCTTAAAAAAGGTCGTCCCTTTTTACAACGCGTCAATCAAACGGCTTTATTCTTAAATAAATCAGGTAATGCCATCTCTCGCAAATCCTTCTTTCTTATTTTGAAAGAGAAAGCACGTCTTGCTGGAATCTATAAAAATGTTCATCCTCATAGTTTGCGCCATTCATTTGCATCTCATCTTTTAGAACGAGGAATGGACTTACGTCTCATCCAAGAATTATTAGGTCACGAAGACATCGCGACCACTGAAATATACACGCATGTGAAAAACGAAAAATTACGTGAAGTTTACTTAAGAGCTCATCCACGAGCTGGGAAGGATTCATAATGAAATACCGTCGAATATTTGTTGTTGTCGCCGACTCCTTAGGAGTAGGAGAAATGCCCGATGCGGCTCAATATGGTGACACAGGAGCAAATACTTTAAAACATCTCAGTTATGCAAAGGAAGATTTTTCCATACCAATGCTCTATCGTTTGGGAATTGGATATCTAACCGATGTTCATAATTGTCCCCCCAATACCAATCCTCTTGCTTCCTATGGAAAAATGCAAGAACTAAGCGTTGGAAAAGATACTCTTACTGGTCACTGGGAAATGATGGGGCTTGAAGTGTTAACTCCTTTTCCCTCCTTTACTGATACAGGATTTCCTCCTGAACTGATTCAAGAACTAGAAGAACGCTCAGGAAGAAAAGTCATTGGCAACACATCAGCCAGTGGCACTGAAATCATGAAAGACTTAGGCGAAGAACACATGCGAACAGGAGCTCTCATTGTGTATACTTCTGCCGATTCAGTTTTACAAATTGCTGCTCATGAAGAAATCGTTCCAATACCAGAACTCTATCATATTTGTGAAATAGCCCGTGAAATTACCTTAAACAATCCTTCGTGGACTGTTGGGCGCATCATTGCTCGTCCTTTTATTGGAACCAATAAAGACGATTTTGCAAGAACACCCAATCGTCATGATTATGCTGTGAAACCTTTCGCACGAACCGTTCTCAACGAATTAAAAGATGCAAAACTAGATGTCATCGCCATTGGTAAAATTCGGGACATCTTTGAAGGAGAAGGCATCACGGCCTTTCAAAAGACCAAAAGCAACGAAGATGGAATGAACAAAACCATTGAGATTGCAAAAGGCGATTTCAAAGGACTATGCTTTGTAAACTTGGTCGATTTTGATGCCGTCTATGGTCATCGTCGTGATGCATATGGATATGCAACTTCAGTAGAAGCTTTTGACCATCAATTAAAAGAATTGGTCGGTTTGATGCGTAGTGATGATTTACTCATCGTAACGGCGGATCATGGAAATGATCCGACTCATTCGGGGACAGATCATACCCGAGAATACACCCCCATATTAGTTTACAATCCACTACAACCTGCTAAAAATCTTGGCATTCGTGGCTCCTTTGCCGATATCGGAGTCAGCATTGCCCATAACTTTGGTGTGAAACCAGCTAAAATTGGATCATCACTATTTGATAAGGGAGAATAAAAACATGAAAAATAATTTCACACTTCCAGTCAGTCAAGATACACTATTACAAGGAATTCGTTGGGAACCTGAACAAATCATCGAAGCCAAAGGAATTCTTGTTCTTTGCCACGGAATGGCAGAACATATTAAACGTTATGATGCATTTGCATCATTTATCGCCCAAAAAGGATTTATCGTCGTTGGATATGATCAAAGAGGTCATGGGATGACCCTGACTTCCATGGATGACATGGGATACATGTCTGATGTTGATAATTTTGAAGCCATGATTGGCGACTTATATAGCATTGTAGAAGACACAAGAAAGCAATTCCCCAAATTGCCACTTATTGTTTTGGGTCATTCAATGGGGTCATTCATTTTACAACGATTTGTTGAATTGTATGGAATGCGCATCGATGGAGCTATTTTTTCAGGAAGTGCCTTAAACGGTGGTCCTCTCATCACCATTGGCAATTTTCTTGCTTGTCTCATTACGAAATTCAAAGGTCGTCGTTATCGGAGTCAACTCATGGATGCAATGTCTCTAGGCCCTTTCAACAAGCCTTTTAAACCCAATCGAACCAAGGTTGATTGGCTGAGTCGCGATGAAGCAGAAGTCGATAAATATGTTGCTGATCCTTACTGTGGCAAACTATTTACCGTCTCATACTTTTTGGATTTGACCCATTGCTTTAAGGTTATCGGTAAAAATTTTGAATTGATTCCACAAGATCTCCCTATCTATATGTTCTCCGGGGAAAAAGATCCTGTTGGTGGCCAAAGCAAGCTTTCAACAAAACTATTTAAAAAATTCCTGAAAATTGGAATTAAAGACGTGTCATTCAAACTATATCCCGATGGACGTCATGAAATGTTGAATGAACTCAATAAACAAGAAGTATATCAAGATGTTTTGTCTTGGTTAGAAGCCCATACAGCATAAATCATTCACAAAAAAAGATAAACTCAAATGAAATCTCCTATCTCTCGGGATGATGTATTTCATTTGAGTTTTTTTGAGTTTTTGTGGTTCTCTAAATTACTTAATTATGCTCATATATTTATATTGAATACAATTAAATGCGTTATTCAAGGGTGTTTTTATTTTAATCAACATCATAGAAAATGCAAAAAACGCCTGAATTGGATGGTTTAGAGTTATCTAAACATAGAATTTAATAGAGTGAGTGCTGTTATTGAGACTCCAATACGATTCACTTCAAATTAATCATAACCAATAGACAGAAGGAGCTTTCCTCTTGCTATTGCCCTTGAAATTTGTCCTATAATCGTCTTTTTGCCTTAAAACGAATAAGTACTAAAGGACATTATAAATCGATTTAAAACGAATTTTGGGGTTTGCTAAATAAGTCATCATCTATTGTAACTATGATATTTTAGACAAAATCATTAATTTATATGGGTATTCTGGAGGGCACTATGATCTACTATCCCATTAATATCATTATTATGAAAAGTCATCATTTAATCAGTTGGCTGTGAGAAGTTTATTAATATATTAGTGATACATTGCCCATAAACTTTTTATAATAAGGCTTTAATGTGAAACAATCTAGCCTAAAAGGTTATACTTTCTTAAGAAGACTCTTATAGAAATAATCCTTGGAAAGGGTGAATTAGATCCATATAAAATGTAATTAGATGGTAATGAAGTATAGGACTTGTAGATCCCATAGCCAAAAGAGAACCGAACATATTATGCAATCATCTACAGTAATTATCTATTTTCAACTTATTAACAATATGTTTATTAATAAGCAATATACCTTTAATATTTATTAGGTAACATAATATATATTATAGGAAGCAAATACATTATATCAAAAGACTATCATATTTGTCAATAGAATTTAGTATGATGATTAACAGTCGATAGTGACTTATCTTCCATTCTTATCGTATAGCCTTTCTATAAAGCGTTTATCTTTTAAAGATGGGTAAGAGTTCGCTCATCATCTCCTAAACGTACATAAATCCATAAATAAGTAATATAAAAACATCTCCACTTTTAATGGAGATGTATTGTTATGATATACGTTTTTTTAGATTCTTAATCTTATGGATTTTTTATCCATTTTGCACTACGACCTTTACTTAAAGGCTTTATTTGATTTTCGTCCTTCATTTTATTTAAAGCTCGGTTGATGGTAGATTCACTGACATAAGGATGGAAACGCCTAATGTCTTCTTTGGTAAAAATTCCTTGGAGCTTGTTAATGGTGTTTTCAATGTTGTTTGCTTTATTCAAGTTTTGATCATACTCAAACTCATGAATAATTTCATCAGCTCGCTTATAGGCTTGTACCATCACCTTTAACATGAAACGGACAAATCCCAACGTTTGAGCATATCCTTCTTTCCAGTTAAAGCTTGCGTTCTTAAGTTCTGTTAAAAACTCAGGATAAGCGTTGTATAAGAGTTCAAACAAACTGACATAGGAGAATGCATGAACATTGGCTTTCATCATTAACAAATATAATAGGAGGTAGGCAGAGAGTTCATTGGCCTCTGTAAACGGAGCAAGATTGTAGAAATCGATGAAATAATTTAAATAAAGGACAATGGTTTCATATTCTTCTCGTTCAACGAGACGTGAGACTTCCTGATCCATTTCATCAAGATCCATTCGTTTGCTTCTCATGTTCTGACTTTGTAAAACGGCCTTCTTATCTTGAGCAACATAATCAAAACGAATGTTTTGCCCTTGATATAAAAAGTTCGCCATATTGACAAGATCATTGCTTTGAGTCATCATCGTTTTGTATCGATATTGACAGGAGGTTAAAAGTTCTTTGAGGTTGAACAAGAGAATTTCATCTCTTGTTCGTGGGGAAGAATCTTTTGTGATGATAAGGCGCATCCTGGCATCAGTTAATTCCACATGGGTCATCTTCGCAAGAAAATAGCAATCTCGAGCAATCGTTTGTTCAATCATTCGATTCTTATCGCTTGCCACAATTTTTTGATAGGATTCATTCTTCCCAATAAATTGATATATTTCCGTTAATGTTAAAATGACGTCATTAGGGATTATAAAACGGTTGATATTCAGAATACAACTCATATTCATCACTTCTTTCTTTTATAATATCGTTTTTATAGCGTGTTATGGGTAATTACTCACATAGCTGAAGATAATCTTCTCACAGAGGGCTTATGAGAGGTTAAAATCATTGTTATTTCTCGAAATTAAGAGTTTTTTAGGAGTTCCAATGGTAGATAAAGAAATCTTCTTACCGGAACTTGAAGTTGCACTCTTTAAAAGTGAATATTCAATTTGCTCATGCCCTTTGTTTCCAATGAGATAACAAACAAGATCAAGTCCAGCGTTGGCTTTATGAATGATGTCTGCATCAATCACATAGTTTGGATTGGTGGTTGTCATTTGAACATAAGGCTTTCCAACGTTGTTCTTCTTACCGATAATAACCTCGTCTAAAGATAAGCGTTTGATGGCCCCTTTAGCAGTTAATAAGATGATAAGATCTTTTGAATATACGAACCTTCCAGCAACGACAGCGTCGTTCGGACGATTCTTGAGTTCAATCGCTTTAACACCAAAGGAAGCGGGAGCCATAATGCTGATTTCATCAGAATTATAACGATTGATAAAGCCTTCTTTGGTAATGACGACGACTTCTTTTCCTGGACCCGAACAAATATCAACACTAACGAGTTCATCATCGTCACGAATCTTTGTTGCTTTTAGAGCTCTTGAATAACGAGTCGCAATGAGCTCACTGATAAGTGTTCGTTTGATCAGACCATTTTTAGTTGTAAAGAGAACATATTTTTCTTGAGCGAAATCAGAAATTGGAACGGTGAAGATTACTTTTTCGTTTGCTTCAATGTTTGCAAGCGTTGATACATTATAACCAAGGTCTTTATGACGCACTTCAGGAATGTTTTGAACCGGCAAATAGACATAATTTCCAATGTTTGTAAACATGAGAAGGGTGTCAAGCGTGGTCACTTCGTAAGTTCCAGTGATGATGTCATTGTCTTTAAGTTTGGT
>JAQVOS010000004.1 GCA_028702495.1 Bacilli bacterium | reverse complement strand
ACAAGTCAATTTTATGAAATACTTATCTTCCATTAAATATAGTGTTTAAATGAATAAAGACTTATCTGAAGTTTACAACCTTCAGATAAGTCTTTTATCGCATAACAAGTGTCAAACTCGGGTTATATCACAAAAAAGTTATATATCAACATTTTTTTCATAAACGTCACGATTTTAAAAATATTTTTATAAATGTCTTGTATTTTTTTGAATATT
This sequence comes from Bacilli bacterium, assembly GCA_028702495.1. Classification (GTDB taxonomy): domain Bacteria; phylum Bacillota_I; class Bacilli_A; order ML615J-28; family CAG-698; genus JAQVOS01. The sequence goes on along the minus strand of JAQVOS010000004.1, from coordinate 50,415 downwards.
ATTGTATAATAGTTTCGTAGGAGGTTAAATTATGGAAATTCAATGGTTCACACGAAACAATCATGGTGTTGCAACAATATATGAAACCAACATTACCCTCAATACCGTGGCTGCAAATCACTTTAAGAGCGCTTATACGACACTCATTGGTTTTGATGAAGCAAAGAAAATTCTTGTCGTGAAAGCCATCAGTAAAGATGAGCAGGCGATGGGTCTCTATTCAGAAGATGAAACACATCCCATCTCCATCAAACCTAGTTATGGGCGAATCAACGGAAAAAATATCATTCGCAATTTGATATCAATTTTCCCTCTTGATTTTTCCATAAAACCTTTTCACAAGTTTCCTTGTGAATGGGATCAAACAGAAAAGATGTTAAAAATTCACTTAGAAAGGGAGGTCACTCAATGAACTGGCCGATGATTATTCTTTGGATTGTTTTAATTGCGGTAACAATTGTTATTGAACTAGCAACTGCTGACCTAGTTACCATTTGGTTTACAGTAGGGGCAATTGGTGCTTTAATTGCTGCTGTTTTTCAAGCAAGTGAACTAGCCCAATTCATTGTATTTATTGTAGTATCCGTTGTCTTACTCTTTGCAACTCGTCCTCTCACCAAACGAATGATGGAAAAAGGTGCGGTACGAACCAACGCTGACCGCGTAATTGGGATGATTGGGATTGTGACAAAAGTTGTTGCCCCGAATGAAGTGGGGGAAGTAAAAGTAGAAAATGATTTATGGCGTGCCATTAATTATCAGAATCAATCTTTTGTGGTGGGTGAAAAAGTAAGCGTTGATGCCATCAGTGGAACAAAACTAGTCATCTCTAAAATTGAACCAAGTACAATCAAACCTTTATGATTCTCGTCATTCATAACGAAATCGTCCTCATCATCATTGGTCTCTCTTTACTTGTATTACTCTCATTTACAATGCGAGTGGTTGCAAAAGATGAAGTGATGGTCGTTTGCCGGATGCGAAAGGTTCATCGCACTTTACGAGGTGGTCTTCACTTTCTAATTCCCTTTGTTGATGTTGGCGTAGCTCGTTATTCCATTGCTGAGCAATTACTCGACGTTCCTATTCTTCGCGTCGAAACACTTGATCATGAATTTGTTTCCTTCTTTATTCATATAACTTATTATATTGATGATTTCATTTTGTTTTCTAAAATAGATACCGATTATGAAGGGGTCCGCGCTTTTCTAGGCCAGACACTTACTAAATTTGTGAAAGAGAGGACTTACCATGATCTAAAATCTTCTCACGAAGAACTTAATCAAGCCCTTTATCAAGACACTACATCCCGTTTTTTGGAAATGGGATTAAAACTCAATCAAATTTATTGTTATTATGAATAAACCATTTAAGAACACGGAGGTAAAAAAATGTTTTTAAATCTTTTCTTGGCTGCAAGTCAGCCTGGAACCATTATTTTAATTGTCATTATTACACTTGTCGTTATTTTTGCTTTATCATGTGTTAAAATTGTTCGTCAAGCTGAAGCTTTTGTTGTGGAACGCCTTGGTCAATACTATTGTACTTGGGAGTCAGGCGTTCACTTCTTAGTTCCTTTCTTCTTTCGCGTGACTCGTCGTATTTCTAAAAAGGAGCAAGTGGTTGACTATGAGCCTCAGCCCGTTATTACAAAAGATAACGTCACAATGCAAATCGATACTGTTGTTTTCTATCAAGTTACCGACTGTAAATTCTATGCTTATGGGGTTGAAGATCCTCGAGCAGCTTTAGAAAAACTGACAGCAACAACTCTTCGTAATATTATTGGTGAAATTGAACTAGATGCCACTTTAACAAGCCGTGACTTAATCAATACCAAGATGCGTGATATTCTTGACATCGCTACCGATGCGTGGGGTATTCGTGTCAATCGTGTTGAACTCAAGAACATCCTTCCTCCAAAAGATATCCGTGACGCCATGGAAAAGCAAATGAGAGCCGAACGTGAACGTCGTGAATCTATTCTTCGTGCTGAAGGTGAAAAGAGATCTGCGATTCTTCAAGCTGAAGGTTTTAAAGAATCAGAAATTCTCCGAGCAGAAGCTCAACGTCAAGTTCTTATTGAAGAAGCTGAAGGTAATAAACGCGCTGCGATTCTAAAGGCTGAAGGTGATGCGGAAGCCATCATTCAAGTGCAAGAAGCTACTGCAAAAGGATTAGAACTTATTAAGAAAGCCGGCGTTGATCAAGCGGTTCTTGCTTTAAAAGCATATGAAGCTTTGGTAGAAATGTCAAAAGGACAAGCAACCAAAATCATCATTCCTTCCGAGATTCAAAGTCTTGCTGGACTTGCAACCTCAATGTCAGAAGTGTTAAAGAATACGAAATAATAAAAAGCTACGTCTAAAAAACGTAGCTTTTAAAAAAACTCTCAAAATCTTGCATTTATTCTTGAAATCATTTACAATAAGATTATCAAGTGTTACATTAAGGAGTGAATGTTATGGAATGGGAACTTGCACTAATTAAATGGTTACGATCAACTTCAACCGAGGTTTCTAATATCATTGGAGAACTCATCACCATCTTCGGTGAACAATACGTATTAATTGTTATTCTTGCTTTTATCTATTTTGTCTATAACAAAAAGGTAGGGGAGCAAATTGCTTACTGTGTTTTCATTGGTGTTTGTTCAAACAATGCCATCAAGGGGCTTGTCGAAAGGGCTCGTCCATTTACTGTAGATGAATCCATCATTCCCGCCCGACAAGAAACAGCTACTGGTTTTTCTTTTCCGAGCGGACACACCCAAAACGCTTCAACGTTCTATAGTGCAGTTGGCCTTCATTTCAAAAATCATAAATTATGGATTGCCATTGGTGTTATCATCATCCTCATTGCTTGTTCTCGAGTATATTTGGGGGTACATTATCCCACTGATGTCATCGCGGGAGCACTATTAGGTTTTGGAGGAGCTCTTCTTGGAACCTATCTATATCAAAAATGGGGATCAAACTTTAAACATAAAATGATTTTATTCAATGCAACAGCTTTATGCTTCTTACCCTTTGTCTTTATCTATTATCGTCCCTCTTTTTCTGATATCGAAATCTATCGCGATTTTTACACAGGATATGCTTTATTCTTAGGTTTTATTGCAGCTGTCTTTGTTGAAAACAAATATGTGAACTTCACGTGTCAAACCGCTATAAAACGCCGTTTAATTCGCTTTGGCTTGAGTTTAATAGTTTTTATCGGGTTACTCTTTGGTCTTGATATACTCTTCCCTGAGGGCTATATTTTCCTTGATATGTTACGCTATGGACTCGTTAGTTTTGTTGGAATGGGGCTCTTCCCTTTCCTATTTAAACCTTTACACTTAGATTAATTATCTATCTTTTGGTATAACAATTAAAAACACCCATTGAAAATCAATGGGTGTTTTTTGAATGTTTAAAGATAGATGATGGAGTTGAGACGAGATAAGTTCCAATGATCATCATCGCAAGTGAGATAAAGAATAGAATTCCCGGTACTTCAAGAAAGATGACGAGAGATATCATAGCCCCAATAAAGGGACTGATGGCATAATAACTAGATGTCTTTGCTGCACCCAGTTGTTTTTGCGCAGTGACATAGAAATAAATGCTAAGTCCATAGGTTACAAATCCTAGAAGAAGGGCTGATAGAATCATCCAAATGTTACTCGTGGTCTCTTTCATGATGACGGCAATTCCCAAAGAACAAATTCCTGAAAAAATTCCTTTTAACATCACAATAAAGAGGGGGTTGTGTTTTGATAAAATGCGAGTTAAATTGTTTTCAAGTCCCCAACAGATGGCTGCAAGTAATACAAATAGTGATCCCCATGAGAATGTGAATGTTTGAATGTTTTCAAACGATAAAACAAAGGTCGCAAGAAAGATTAAAACAATCCCCCATCGAACTCGAACAGGAATCATTTCTTTGAAAAACAGAGCTGCAATCAAGGTGGTTGCTACAATCTCAAAATTATTGAGTAAGGCCACATTTTCTGGTAGACTCATTTTCAGTCCAATGAGTAAAAGAATAGGCGCAGCGACATCAAGCACAATCATTCCAATGATGGGAGGAAGACTTTTTATGGATATGGGTTCGTGGTTCATTCCAGTCAAATGTTTCAATCGAAATAGGTAAAGAATCCCCATGCCCAATCCCGCTCCAAAATAGAGAAGTCCTGCGAGTAAGGTGGGTGAAATTGTTTGCAATAAAAGCTTTGAAAATGGCGTGCTTATTGCATATAAAATGGCTGCTAAAATCGCATAAATAATGGCTTTTTTCATCGTTATTTCTTTCTAAAAGTCCCAACTGTTTTGTTGGGACTTTTCCTTACTTATTCAGGAACAGAGACTTTATGTTGCCAATAGTCATTGATAAGTCTTAAAGTTCCAGCGTTGTTAGCGCTTAGACGATAAATAATATATTTATATCTAAAAATACAAACACCATCTATTTCGGGGAACTTAGTGTTATAGAGAACTTGATCACTTGCTTCATATGGATTGTTCCCCCATCCATAGGATTCCATGTATATTCCCATCCCCATATAAAGTTTCACATTTTTATACTTAACTACTTTACTCCACCAATCGGCGAGTTCAGCATACTGAGCAACCGTTTGCGTGAAACTCCAATAAGTTTGAGGAATGATATAATCAATCCATTCTTCATCAACCCATTTTTTGGTATCGGAATAAAGGTATCCAGCATAGTGTTCCATCCCACTTGTATTACTACCAGTGGTGACAGCTGTTCCATTATTATCATAGGTAAGCATTGTACTTCCTGTACCATTACGCCAAATTCCACTGGGAGAAATTCCGAGTTCTACATCCCGTCCTGTGGCCATGTTGTTGGCTCGTATCTCATCACTTAATGCTTTGATGAACAAGTCTACCTGCTCCCGTCTCCAATCGGAAATGTTTGTGGTTTGAGATAATGATTTATATTTATTATATGTAACGATATCGGCGCCACTATCCATCGAGATGTAAAAGTAATCATCAAAATGAAGGGCATCGACATCATATTTTTCAATAACTTCCATGCACACATCCACCAAATATTCTCTAACCGCTGGTTCTCCAGGATTTAGTATAGAAGAACTGGTTCCGACCAATATATTGTCAGGATTACTAGCTGGATTGTCGGGATACGCTGCATAATTTGCCGCAATGGTATTAGCATTTGTTGAAGATGAAATTCGATAAGGATTTAGCCATGCATGAAATTCGATTCCACGTTTATGACATTCATCAATAAACCAAGTAAGATAATCCCATTCTCCGTAATTAACACCCGCCATATAACTAGCTTGGGGATCTCTTGTGGTATTAAAATAAGCATTGTTATGAGTTCGAACATGGAATACAATCGCATTCATATTCCAAGCTTCTAAATGGTCTAAAATGTCATTGAGTTGAGACTTCATTTGTTCTTCACTTTGGAATCCAGAAAGATCGTTGGTGATGAATGAAACCCAAACGCCACGGAATTCTTCCTCGCGCTCCGCATAAGTATCAGGAATCATCACTTGATTGGTTTTATTTCGATAAAAAACTGTTTCAGCATTTGAATAATAAAGTGTCGTATAAACGGCTTCAAAGGTAACATTTTCTCCATAATTATAAACACATGGAGTTGTTACAATAAATCCATTACAAATCCAATGGAGAAAAGTACCTCCTGATTTGGTTGGGGTGGGAAGAGTATTGATGACTTGAAGCGTTGATACGCTCATGGGGCTCACTAGACTTCCACCTTTGCTATCAAAAGATAATGTATAATCTGCTTCCACAGCCCAGGTTGCAACAAGGGCCATATCTTGATAAGCTTTAGTCATTGTGAGAGGACTTCCTAAATATGTCCAACCAGAGAAGATATATCCTGTTTTGGTTGAGGTAGGTAGAGGGATGGTTGCTCCATATTCTAAGACGATGCTCTCAACAGGACTTCCGCCCATCACTTCATAAGTAATGGTAACGTCTGTTGATTCATAGATAGCCATAATGTCAGCATCATTTTCTACTTGGATATAAGTTCCTTGCCATTCAATAAATGCATAATTGGGACGCTCAGGATCGATAGGAGGCGTCGCATTTAACAAGTATTCCACATGTTCTACTTTTAGAATCGTTCCATCATAATCTAAGAAACGAATGGTGTATACATTTACTTCGTACTCAGCAACAATTGTTTTATTCTCTGTGATTTCTTCATATGAGGCATTCCATCCAGTAAAGGTATATCCTTCCCGTGTTGGATTTGTGGGAGGAGTTGCGCTTTGATTATAAGCAACAATTTCATCTTTTAACACAGTCTCATCATAGTCAACGAAGGTTACTGTATAGGTTTCCCCAATATATTCCCACTGAGCATATACTGAGATTGATTTTGTTATGAGAGCAATATTTTCATTGGTTGCTTCTGTTTCATAGGTTCTTTCATAAAACCAGCCAACAAAATTGTATCCTTCTTTTTCAGGAATTGGGAGTTCTGTAAAATCTTCTAAATAAATCCTTTCAATTTGACCCGCTCCATAGGTGTCAAATGAAATGTAGATTTTTTGTTCTTGATACTGCTGTAGTAAATCACATCCTGTGAGAAGGATGGAAGCCAAGAACAAAAGGGATAATAAAATTTTGCGCATGTAAATAACCTCTTTTTCAATATGCTTCATATTATAACGAACAAGAGGGTGTTTGTCAATGAAAAAATAGGTATCGCTTTTAATAATTAAGCGATACCTATGATATGACTTATACTTTATGGATTTTTAAAATTCCAGTTTGTAAATCGGATTTTTTCACGCCACCTGTAATGACAATAAGGTCATCTTTTTTCACATATGCTGCCTCTTTTGCGAGTTTGACTGCGCTCTCAAAAGCATCTTCAATCGATTCGTCTAAAGCGGGGAAGAGAAGAGGATATACGTTCCAGCCAAGTCGCATTTGATGATATGCTTTGGCGTCTGCTGTGACAGCGACGATGGGGCTATTTGGGCGATAGTTCGCAATAACTTTCGCTGTAACACCTTTTCTTGTAACGGCAACAATGGCTCTAGCATCAATTTGATTGGCAGAGATGACCGCAGCATTGGCGATGGCACTCATCACTGCAACACCTAAATCAAGATGATTGTTTTCAAATCGTTTCTTATAATTAATGGAGTCTTCTGTTGTTTCTGCAATTTCGGCCATTGCTTTAAGACTTTCAATTGGATAGTCTCCCATTGCAGTTTCACCCGATAACATGATAATGGTTGTTCCATCATAAATCGCATTCGCGACATCGGATACTTCTGCACGCGTTGGCCGTGGATTTTTAGTCATGGATTCAAGCATTTGTGTGGCTGTAATGACATGTTTCCCCGAACGATAACATTTCTTAATAATTTCTTTTTGAATAAAAGGAAGTTCTCTAAAAGGGACTTCAACCCCCATATCGCCACGAGCAATCATTACTCCATCCACAACTTTTAAGATGGCATCAAGATTGTTAATACCCTGTCTATTCTCAATTTTAGCAATCACTTTAATCCGTTCACCGCCATTGCAATCAAGGAAGTTTCTTAGTTCTAACATGTCTTGTTCAGTTCGGGTAAAACTTGCAGCAATAAAGTCGACATCTTGAGAAATTCCAAATAAAAGATCCGCCTTATCTTGTTCACTCATGTAAGGAAGATTGATGGACACATTGGGAACATTAACACTCTTACGATTGGACAGTTTTCCACTGTTAAGAACCTTAGTTTTAATCGATCCATCAAGGAGTTCAACCACTTCAAATCCAACCTTGCCATCATCGACCAAAATCGTTGCACCGACATGAATATCTTTATATAATTGAGGGCATGAAATTGCAACTTCATCCACAGTACCAAGGGTGTTAGGATTGGTATTGAATAAAAAGAAATCTCCTTCTTTTAACTCAACTGAACCTTGAGTAAATTTTCCAATTCTTATTTCTGGTCCTTTGGTATCAAGGAGAATGGGAAGAGGAATATGAAGTTCTTGTCGTAACTGTTTAATGCGATTAATGCGATTTCCATGCTCTTCATAATCTCCATGAGAAAAATTCAGACGAGCACAATCAAGTCCGTTTTTAATCAATTTTTTCAACATTTCAATTGATTCGCATGCAGGACCAATTGTACAAATAATCTTTGTTTTACGCATATTATTTCCTCCCAAATATCATTTATATTTTACCATAACGATTCTACTTTGGCAATTGAAATCGATTTACATATTAAATGCAATGAAAAAACCTCAAGTAAATGAGGTTTTTAAAAACTATTTTTGACAGCTATCACAGTAGTAAATACTCCCCCCCATGAAGGCTTCTTTCACAATCGTTCCACGACAACGAGGACATGGATGATCTTTGGTTCCATTAGAAAGAATGGTGAGGTATCCACCTGCTTTCCCATAGATATCTTTTTCGGTATCACGACCTCCCATTTTAGCCATCATCGCAAGGGTGTCTTTGATGGCATGGAATAATTCGTGTTTCTCTTCAGGATCAAGGGTCATAAGTTTTCGTTTAGGGTTCAATTTTGAAGCAAATAGAATGTCTTGCAATACTCCGTTTCCTAAGCCTGGAATGCGTTGTTCAGTGGCAAGAAAAGCTTTTAGATTCAAGGTTGGTTTTGCTTCATCAAATAGTTTGGTAAAGTAAGTTTCATTAAATCCAATCGACAGAGGTGATGGTTTTGCTTTTGCAATCAAATAATAAAGATTCTTGTTTTGCTTATTTAGAAAAACAAATAGCCCACCATACATTGCAATGCTACAAACCAATTTACAGCCATCTTTCATTTCAATATATAATTGATGTTTGGGTTTTACTTCTTCTCCTGGCTGATAGTAATTAATAATCACTCCATCCGATAGGAGAATGCGACTGCGACCGGCAGCGATTTCAATCATTGGCCCAAAAGCACTAATTTTACGAATGACGCGGTTTCTTAAAAGAAGATGATAATTGGAAGGGTTGTCTTCGAAATACCAAGCCATTTTATGAGGTGTATCATTGGCAATCACTTTCTTGATTTTTTTACCAATCAACACTTGATTTAATTGTTTTGCAATGTGATAACATTCTGGTAATTCTAACATAAAAATCCCCCTTTCTTAATGCCTATACATTCTAACATGAAAAATCATATTTTTCAATGATTTTTTGCTATTTTCCGAGACAAAATCGCTTGAATAATTCCTCGTGTAAAGCTTCAGATGTCGCTTCCCCCACAATCATAGACAAGCAATCATAACTTGAACGAATATCGATATTGGCAATATCAATTGGCATTTGTTCTTCAAGAGAGGCGATTGCATCCTCAAGATGCCGTTTTGCTTCTTTCACTTTTTCAATTTGCCGCATCGACCCAAGATAAGTATAATCGATATCGGTTTCGATATTTTCTAGACAGACGTCTTGGATGGCTTTCTCAAGTCGCTCAATATCACGCGCTTTGAAGCTTGATACCAGAAGATGATTGGGAATCTGGGATAAGTCTATTTGTACGGCAAGGTCTTGCTTGTTAACAACAATGATGCGTTTTTTGTGAGCAGTGAGGTCCAAAATTTGAGCATCATTTTGATCAAGAGGTGCACTATAGTCGAAGACTAAAATCACAAGATCTGCTTCTTCAATCACTTTTTTAGCCCGAAGAATACCGATTTGTTCAACACGTTCCTGAGTTTCGCGAATGCCTGCAGTATCAATTAACTTTAATACAACTCCCCCGAGTTTGAGACCGGCTTCAATCGTGTCCCGCGTCGTTCCAGCGATGTCGGTGACAATGGCACGATCTTCTTTTAACAAGGCATTGAGTAAACTGGATTTCCCAACATTGGGCTTTCCAATAATGGCTGTTTTTATCCCGTTCTGAATCAGTTTTCCAATGTCAGCTTTACGAAGAATTTCTTCCAGTTCCTGTTTTAGGGAAAGAAGGTTAGGAAGAAGGATATTCGACGTGATTTGTTTTTCATCTTCATACTCAGGATAATCAATATTCACTTCAATTTCAAGAATGCATTGTAAGAGACGATCACGAAGTGAATTGATGTATTGTTTCGTTTGCCCAGACAAGGCATTATTTGCCATTTTTAAAGCGGCATCGGTTTCTGAAGCAATGATGTCCATGACAGCTTCTGCTTGGGTTAAGTCAATTCGTCCATTTAAGTAGGCGCGCTTGGTGAATTCTCCAGGGAGTGCAAGTCGTGCTCCATTTTCAAGAAGTAAAGATAAAATTTTACGTGTGACAAAGGCACCTCCATGACACGTGATTTCAACCAAATCTTCAGTTGTAAAACTCTTAGGGGCACGAAAAACGGTGATTACTACTTCATCAATCGTTGTCGTTCCAGAGACAACGTGTCCATATGCAGCCGTTGAAGTAGGGAGCGTCGCAAGAGGTCGCCCTTTAAATATTCTTTGAACCACAGAGATGGCGTCTGTTCCGCTTAAGCGAACCATCGCTAAAGCACTACCTCCCAATGCGGTTGATATCGCAGCAATGGTATCATTCATATTGACTCACCTCGTTTCCATTTATTATAGCATGTTTTAGCCTCATAATCCATTCCTTTTTATCATTTATGCCTAAAATGAAAATATAGCCCAATAAATCGGGCTATACTTCGTTTTTATTGCCATTTCGATAAAATATCCATGTCTTCTTTTTTGATGGTAAAATCGAGATTTAAGTTTTCAATAATGCGTTGTTCATGGGTTGATTTAGGGAGTGGTAATGTTCCAAATTGCAAGCACCAACGAATCGATAGTTGGGCAACAGAAACTCCATATTTGGCTGCTGTCTTTTCAAGATCTGTTTGTTGAAAAATCCGGCCACTAGCAAGAGGACAATAAGCTTCAACTAAAATTTCTTTTTGATCACAATATGTTTTTGTTTCGAGATTGTTGTGACCGATGTGGACTTTAATCTGATTAACATGAGGGGTAAATCCTGTTGCTTCAATCAGCGCTTCAATGTCTTTTTGACTGAAGTTAGAAACGCCAATTGCTTTAATTTTACCTTCTTTGTATAAATCAATCATAGCCCGCCATGAAGCAATGTTATCAGGCGTATAGTCAATATCTCCAGCATTTCTCCATGGTTTTGGAGCGTGAATGAGATAAAGATCTAGGTAGTTAGTTTGTAAACGCGCAAGTGTTGCATAGAACTCTTCTTTCGCAATCTCGTATCCTTTTTTCTCAGCTGGCAACTTACTTGTGATAAAGAGTTCTTGTCGCAAAAGCCCGCTTTGCATAATTGCCTCTGCAATGAAGGATTCGTTGCCATATGCTGCAGCAGTATCGATGTGACGATACCCATTTTCAAGAGCCCATAGTACTCCTTGAATACAGATTGATTTGTCTGTAATTTGCCACGTTCCATATCCCACTTTGGGGATTTTAATGCCGTTGGCTAATGTGTAGTGTTCATTTTTAATCATAAAATCACCTCTAGTTCTATTCTATCATGGTTTCATAGAATCTTCTACTCATTTACTCTTTATTCTAGAATAACCGCATCAATTTTTAACTTAATTATTCAAAGATACTATACTTCCTAATCAATTTGTGTTATAATGTATACGTATACGTATACATTATAAGGGGGAGCACTATGGCACTTATTGATTATCCAACCTGGGTTTTAAAATTTAAAGAGCATAATAAAGAGATTAGATGCCTTCAAGGTAAATATTACCTTTATCAAGTACATACTTCACGAATCGATGGAAAAGTGAAAAAGGTTACTGATAAGTATCTAGGTCGTATTACTGAAGAAGGATTAATCCCCCCCGCTCGGAAACAAATCACCTATACCATTAAGGAGTATCACACAACTATTTTTGCTTTTTCTATTTGCTCTTCTATCATAACAGGCATCATCAAGAAATATCCTCATAAATACTTAGACTATTTGCCTTTATGCTTTTATGATGTGTTCTTTAATCATCGAATAGATCAATGGAATAGAAGTTATTTATCCGTTTTGTTTCCAAATCTTAAATTGATTCCCCGATCGATGGCTGTTCAAAATGAGATTAATCGACTATCAACGATGTTTAAACATCCAATAACAAAATTTTTGTCCGGTTCGTCTTTAGATGCTTTTTTTCAATCTATTAATGACTTATATATGGTTGGAATAGGCGACTCATGGACACTTGCTAAAGTAAGTGAAGAAACGATTCAAATATTAAATAAACACCATATTAGTTTGGAGTTCACTTATGGCGAAAGTAAATAGATTTATTATTGAATATGCGGAAATCTTAAAAGATGTTAAAATTGATGTTGAGGGAGCTAAACCGCCTTCTTATTTGGTAAAACGTTTTGTCCGAATCGTTAAAAGCGATATCACTGAAAAAAGATATATCAATATGTGTGATTATCCAATCGAAACTATTTTAGTGTGTGCTTTTATGGGAATCCTTTGTAATAGCACGAATTGGGTGGAAATCCATGACTTTGTTTCTGATAATGTGAAATGGTTATCAAAATTTGTTTCATTTCCTGAAGATAGAATTCCGAGTGACGATACTTTTCGAAGGGTATTTAGTCTTATTGATTCCGAAGAATTATCAACCGCTACGGTAAAGTATTTATTAAGTATTTTTTCAAAAATCAAAAACGCCATTAATAAGTATGCTAAAGAGAATCATGTCAATCCCGATTCTTTCATTGATCCTAAAAGAGGACAAGTACTCATCAATATTGATGGGAAAGTGGCGCGTGGGACAGGTAGATTCTATGATTCTCTTTCCAATGAAAAGATGATACCTAATTTACAAATGCTCAATGTCTATAATGCCACGGATGGAATATCTTTGTTTTCTATCCCCATAAAAGATAAAGAAAGTGAAATTCCTGTTGCTCAGGAAACTCTATCCAAAATGAATTTAAAAGATAAAATTGTCACGCTTGATGCTCTTCATGCTCAACACAAAACATTTCATTTGATTTTATACAGACAAGGGGACTATGTTATTGGTTTAAAAGGGAATCAGGGGGATGCATATGAGGAAGCAAACCTCATCATTTCATCCGATTATTTAGCCCAAATTCATAAAAGCAATCACAACTATTATCGAATAAATGACAAAAAAGGGAATCTTGATAAAGAATACTTCCAAGTCCCTTTTAATAAATTAGCCATTGATAAAGAAACCACCAGTGAAGGAATCATAAAATGGACTGGGGCTCGAAACATCATTGTCTATCGTCATGCTCATCATAAAACAGGGGAATTGACTGTTCAGTTTTTTGTAACAAGCTTAAATGATATTGAAACTGCTGTTGAAGCAATACAAGGTAGATGGGATGTTGAAAATTTACTTCATCGATATTTAGATGTATCCTTTAACGAAGATATGAATAAAACGATGGATCGTTGTGCTTTTACTAACTTCAGTATTATGAGTAAGTTATGCTTGACACTCTTAAAACTAGCAAAACCATTGTTAGCTAATAGAAGTATCGTTAGAATCAAGAAAAGTTTTTCAAGAAAACCGATTTCTTACCTGTTTTCAATATTAGCTATTTTAGATATTGATACTTTAGAGAAAGCATTCGGAACCAAATAGCAATAGAAATGGGCTATATTGGCTTTTTTAAGTGTGCAAATAATAAGGGTATGAATAGTAGTCTTCGTAAATCTACTATTCATACCCCATTTTTATTTGTATTTATAAAATTGATGCGGTTATTCTACTCTTTATTCATTGCTTCAATGGGATTTAGAAGGGATCCCATAATGGCTGGAACCATCCCACTGATAATGGATAGGGCCATATTTAACATAATAATGATAATAAAATACCCCATTCCAAAACTTGCAAACTGCAACGAGGATATATCAAAAGTTGTAATATCGTTGCGTTCCATGATTTCAACCATAACTCCAACAATGGGTTCCATAAAGATACTAGCCCCTAGGATTCCAAGTGTGCCTGACAATAATCCAAGGATTCCATTTTGGACATTAAAGAGGCGCCTGATAAATCCTCGTGATCCTCCTAGACTTCGAAGGATACCCACATCGCGCATGCGCTCCATCACAGAAATATATGTGATGATTCCAATCATGATTGAAGAGACTAAAAGCGAAATGCCAGCAAAGATGATAAGGGCTGTTGTTAATACCTCAATGAAGGCATCAAACTCGATTGAAAAAGAACCCATATAATCATTGTATAAAATCTTATCATCTGGGGCAAGGGTTGCATTATAGTTTGAAATGTACGCATTAATTGTCACACGAGAATCAAAGTTGTCGGTATAAATACGAATGGTTGAAACCTCATCCACGAGTCCTAAGTCTCCTAATTGAGCTTCATATAAATATTCTTTAGAAATGGTTCCTGTATAGGATACAGAATCTTCAAAAGGAAGCCCTGTAAATACATTTTTTGTGAGTTGATGCGTGAGTTGGGCAATCCCAATTTGACTCTCATGAGCATTTAGAATTAATGCATCTCGTAAAGCTTTGGTATATAGCATTCCCGATTCATAAATATCTGTTTTAGCTTCGCGGTTTTTTCGTAAAATCCCCGTAATGGATAGGGTAATATTTTGTTCATTTTGATATAGTGTTGCATACTGACTTGATCCGTAATAGCCGAAGGTTCCGTCTCCCTTATCGTAATAGTAGGTATCATTTAAAATGATTTTATACTCTTTAGAAGCAATTTCATCAAAAGTATATTCATCTAATCCTTCAAAATCAATCCCAAGATAATTGAGGACACTCACATCAATACAGTTATATTGATCCACAAGAATCGCCAGTTCTCCTACTTCATTGGGAATAGAACCATATAGCACATCATATTGTTCTTCTACATAATCGGACTCTTCGCCTAGCATCATAAATTTGTAATTCGAAACCTTTTTATAAGACCCATTCATAAAGGTTAATATTTTCATATCGATGGCCGCCTTATAGTCAATGATGTTGTAGAGAGAAGAATCCATGGTGTTCAAATAGTCAAGAAATTGGTTCGAAAACAAATTGATATGACCGTAATACTGGGCATTTCGACGACTAACGTATACAACGGGGTCAGTCGGATATGCTTCATATTCAGTCGTATCGGGATTGGGGTTTTCGTTGTCTGCTGTGCTTCGAATGGTGATGGGGGAGTTGGAGAGGGTTTCTCGTTGAATATCAATGATATATTTCTGAACTCCACTCGAGATTGTTAAAACAAGGCACACCCCTACAACCCCAATACTTCCTGCGAGTACAATTAAAATAGAACGAATTAATTTTTGAATAAACTGTCTTCCATTAATCACAAAAGAAGAAATGATTCCTAAAGATCGAGATTGTTTTTGTGATGATACATTCTCCTTTTCTTTACTCAAAGTTTCTTCTTGCAAGGTGGTTTTTTTCATGACTTTCCCATCTTGTAATTCAATGAGTTGTGTTGCAAATTCATGAGCTAATTTTTCATTATGTGTGACAACAACCACTAAGCAAGAAGAAGAAATTTCTTTTAATAAAGCCATGACTTCATGCGCTGTTTTGGAGTCAAGAGCACCAGTAGGTTCGTCCGCCAGAACAACTTTTGGCGATTTTACAATGGCCCGAGCAATGGCAACGCGTTGCTGTTGCCCTCCTGATAATTGGTAAGGCCATTTATGTTCAACATTCTCAAGGCCAACACGAAGTAAAACTTCGCGAATTTTTGCTTCGTTTTCTTTATAATGCTTGGGACTATCTGGAAGGGCCAATCCGATATTTTCGCCTATGGTTAGAGTCGGAATTAAATTATAAGTTTGAAAAACAAATCCAACATGATCTCGACGATATCTGTCCCATTCAGAAGAACTAAAAGCATGCGTTTCTTTCCCTTCAAAATATATAGAACCAGCACTTTGTTTATCAAGCCCTCCCAATAGATTTAGTAGAGTTGTTTTCCCACAACCACTCGGTCCTAAAATACCAACAAGACCATTCGTAGGAAACTCAAGAGAAACTGTTTGAAGTGCTGTTAAATCATTTGCTTTTGAGTGATAGATTTTTGTAACATCTTGTAATGTAATCATAGAACACTCCTTAGGGAACATAAATTTATCTTACTCTTATTATAAAGCATAATCAAGGATACTTCAACCATTATATCGAATTTTTAAGTCAAACTTAATAATCACATAAAACGTTTGCATTCTTTTCATTAATGGGTTATAATATAGTTACCAAAGAAAATTTAGGAGGTATAACAAATGATCGATGGCGAGTTATTTGCATTGTGGGATGCCGCAAAAGCGAAACCGGGATTTTTGGAAATCACTCAATCCTTTTTAGTGGATTTAGTGTATTGTTCTTTATCCTTTGATTCTGACCGGATTAAGAAAGAGGAAGTTGTTCAAGTTTTATCAAACAAAACAGATGCAATTGATCCTAGCATGATTCAAATCATCAACAACCAGAAAAACGCCTTTCTTCGAGTTATCCAAATGGCAAAAGAAAACATCCTTATGGATGAAAACCAACTCAAAGACCTACATCAAATTTTAATGGAAGGTTTCTCTGAAGTTGGAGGGCTTTACCGTAATGTCGATATATCCCTCAGTTATTCAGCTCACACACCACCAAGCTATATCAAGGTATATGATCGCATGAAAAAATACTTTGATTATATGGCTACTGAACCAACACAAGACGTATTCGAATACATATCTTATTGTCATTTACAACTTGCGAAAATTCATCCCTTCTTAGATGGAAACGGACGTCTCGCTCGCCTTGTTTTAAACTATCACCTGGTACGAAAAGGATTCTTACCGATTCTTATTACCACCGATAGAAGAAGAGAATATTTTCAATATCTTGAAGAGTTTAAAGTGAACAAAAACATTCTTCCATTTATTAAGTTCTTAAAAATATTAGAACAAGAACGATTAAATCACTTTTTAGCATAAACAATAGACACATTCAATTGACTATATACATTAAAAAGACATGAAGCGCTTCATGTCTTTTCTTATAAAGTAATTTTTACACGCTCTTGATCATGTGTCTCGACGTTTATAATCTCGAGTTTAGGAAAATAGCGTATGCTTTCTTTTAATCCGCGAACAACCACTTTAAACTGTTGTTCCGTTATTGAGAATTCTTTTGTGTTTTTTTGGATCATTCTATAAAGGAATTTAGCTGATATTAAAAAATTTGGAATCCACAAACGAATGGTGGGTTCGTCATTTGATTTGACCAAAATTTTCATATACTACTCAACATAAATTTCGACTAAATCGCCATCAGAACTTTCCACTTCAACAAGCTTTCCAATCACGCCTTGTTCAACCAAACTAAGGATTTGAGCAAAATCGATGTTCTCAAAGGCTTTTTTGTTGGTTGTAATGGTCGCAGGGTCGAGTCCCGAATCAATCACAATCTTAATAAGAGAAAGGGGAAGATTAATGCGAACTTTGTCACCATCTGATGAATTGACAATAACTTTTAATAACATTTGATTCAGGGGTTTCTTTTCTGCTTTCGCAACCATGGTCGCGGTTTGTACATCATCTTTTCCTAATAGATGATCAACTGATGTTCCAAAGAGATTAGCGATATCTACTAGAATTGTGACATCAGGATAACTCAAATCATTCTCCCATTTAGAAACGGCTTGCGGAGATACATTTAGTTTTTGGGCAACTTCATCTTGTGTCCACCCTTTTTCCTTCCGCATTTCAACAAATATTGTACCAAAACTTTTTTTCATAATTGAATCCTCCTTTGTTTTGATAATTTAATTATATGCTACATTTTGGTAAGTTGCTAGCATCCAATAGTTGAAAACAGGCGTTTTTCTATCGCGTTGGTTGTATATTCTATCAACTGTTGGTTGAGTGTTGATTTAAACGAAAGTCCTAATAAAATTAGGACTTCGATTGACATTTATTTTTATTCCTTATCTTCTTTAGGTTCGATGATTAGGAAACGATTGGGTTCTTCGCCTTCAGAATGAGTTGAAACATCTTTCCATGTGGAAAGTTTATCATGAATGATCTTACGTTCATAAGCATTCAAACTATCGAGCTTAATGCTTTGTTTTGTTTTTGCGACTTGTTTACCAAAATCAACTGCCATTCGCTCAAGATTGTTTTCACGACGATGACGGTATCCACCCACATCTACTTTCACAATGTATTGCTCGCCTTCTTCGTAATAATGATTGATAATATTAGAAACAAGAATTTGAAGCGACATTAAATGCTTGGAGTTTTTACCAATTAAGATCCCGTTCATTTCTCCAGCATCTACATTGAATTCTACTACATTGTCACGAATTCTTTTTTCAATATAACCTTCCCAATTGTTGGATTTTAAAATCATTTGTAAATATTCTTTACCTTTTTCAATTCCATCAACTTTGGTTCTCACTTCAATCGTTGTTTTACCGCCGATACCGAAAAGTCCTTTTTTCTCACTGACGATTTCTGCTTCTAGTTCATCGAGTCCGATTGATAATTCTTCGCGAGCTAATTCAAGTGCTTCTTCAACTGTTTTTACTTCATATGTTCTTTTCTTCATACTTTCCTCCTAGAATTTTTTCTTTAGTACTTCCAACCGTTTTTGGCTGTTTTTATATCCAATGTAACTTTGGAGTGTCGAATAGAGGTTACCTACCAACCAATATAACCCAAGCCCAGCAGGACTTTGTAAGACAAAGACAACCATCATAATGGTCATAGCATACATCATAATATTCATGGTTTTTTCAGTTTGCTTTTGAGTATCGGTTTGTTGACGACGATAAGAAGGAACGCTGGCTTGTTGGTCGGCACGAGCTTTCTTTTGACGATGCTGTGAAATGAATAAACTTAGGATTTGCGTAATTCCAACGAGTACTGCAAGAACGATGACAGCAATTTTTTGAGTTGGATTGTCGGTTTGTCCTTCTAGTAAATTAACTCCAAAAATTTTAACAGAGTTGAAAACAGCCAACCAATGGCCACTGGTTAATAAGTTTCCTTCTGTGTCAAGAATGGTAGCAGGCATTCTACTAATGGTCCGATAGAATCCTACGAAGATTGGAAACTGAACAAGAGGGAGTAAACAGCCTCCTAAACCGATTCCATATTTCTTGTATAATTGTTGTGTTTCCATCGCCATTCTTTGTTTAGATTGTTCATCTTCTTTGCCTTCATATTTTGCCCGAATCCTATCAGCTTCAGGTTGAACGAGCGACATTTTTAAACTCATATCATTGGTTTTGGCATAGATAGGCCAAGCAAGGGTTCGAACGATAATTGTTGATAGGACGATGACGATTCCATAATTTCCAAAAGCAATAGTTTTTGCAGTGACCCACATCAATCCCGCCATAGGATAGACAAAGAGGTCTTCAAAGACGAATCCAGTGATGGGACGTGTTGTTGCATCCGCACTTGAACATCCGGTTAAAACCAAAGCAAGCCCGATGATTAGGGCAATAGCAAGAAAGATCTTTTTTTGTTGGTTCATTTATTTAGTCTCCTTATACATTGACATTTTTTTGATGAGTTTCCCCATCTCTTCTTTTTTGGCAAGATATGATAATTCTTGCACAGCCTTCTTAATGATGATTAAGTAGTGTTGGGGCTTGAGATATTCAAGCTCTGGACGTATAATTTCTCTTAACACGCGCTTTTCATAATTTCTCTTAACAGCATTTCCAACTTTCTTTGAGATTGAAATAGCAATTTGAGGAAGGGAGGATGTGCCCGGACCATAATATATGGCATAATACTTAGATCCCACACTCTTTTTAAGATGAAATACGCGATCAATTTCTTTGGTCTTTTTCAAACTGTACTTACGATTCATAGTTCCTCCTAGTAAACAAAAAGACCCCTTGAATTGTGACGTTCAAGTGGTCCTGGTTGTTTGTTTTCTATGCAGAAAGTTTTACTCTTCCTTTGAGTCGTCTGCGAGCTAATACTTTGCGACCGCCAACAGTTTTCATACGGGCACGAAAACCATGATCTTTGCTTCTTTTGCGTTTGTTGGGATTGAATGTATTTCCTAGCATATCAGTGCACCTCCTATGCTAACTTGTTGGATAACGTACGTTATTATACCTTACTTTTTTTTGAAAGTCAAGAATTTTATTGGGGGATTTCTTTCTTTCGTTTACTCGTGTAGTAAACAACCCCAGCAACAGCGATGCCTATGATAATCGGCCAACCGATTAAATTGATACGATCCCACGGAATAATAGAAGTTGTAATAGGAGTTTGTCGTTCGTCCGTATAATTGGGGGTTGTTGAAACATTATTGGGAAGGTTGGCAATACGAACCATATAACGAATGACTTCATCTTTATAGCCCACCTCATCATCAACAGGAGTATAATAATGAAGTTCACTATAAATGTATTCTGGTTTTAATTGTTGAGGAAATTTGACGCTGGTCACACGATAATAAGTGCTTTGATTCCAAAATCCATAAACACCAATAAAAGGATAGACTTTCCCATTTTCCGCAACCACCCATGATTGCATATCAATATGATAACGATGAGCATAATCTTTGAGAAGAATCCTTGTGCCTATTTCGTAGGTTTTGCTTGCTGAATCTTCGACTTTTTCAAAAGCAAGACGAACATCAACCACTTCAGTTGCGGCCTCACCTTCACCCTCCATATGAGAGATGGTGCTAACCCTTGTGAAAAGGCTACGATCTTTTAATTCTAGCATGAAATCTTCTTGAGATCGTTGAGTTTTGATTGTGCTTTCTTTGTCTTCATATTTAATGACTGTATAAACAGTTTCGGGATAAATTTGCTTACCATCTAGATTTAATGGGAGGGTATGACTAATAGTGGTTTGATAGTTAGCTTTTTCTGATAAATATTTCATCGTATTGGAGGAGAGATAAACGCTGGCTTGGAATCTTTTAACAACATAGCGTGGATCAACATTTCCTTCATCAAAAGTTCCTTGAAGCATGGAAGCGAGACTGTAGTTTACTTTGGTTTCATCTTTTTCTTCATCATATACATAACGAGGCACCATTTCATAACGAACTCGTACTTCTTCAGGAAATAGGTCATGCTCGTAATTAGGTCTTATGACAAAACGAGAAGTGTCAGGACTAATAAAAAAGATAATGAGAACTAAGATGGCTAAATAAGCTGTGATTAATATTACAAATGATGGCCGATTCAGTTTTACAATAAAACTGTTTATAGGTCCTAATTTCAGGGGGGTGAGGTTTTCTTTGTTTTTCATAATCTTCTGGTGTTTCCTCCGTTTATCAAAGTTGTTCTCATTCATTTTACATGAAGACTCAAATTTTTGCAAGACATATTTGTCATTTTCATGGCTGCTTTTGTGCTATTATATATAGAAACAAAGTTATCCTCTTTTCCACATGTGGATAACTTTCCCCCAAACGGTGGAAAAGTAGGACACTTTATCCCGTAGTGGAAAAGAGGAAAAACATTTTATGCAGTTTATTTACTTTTACTCTTTAATTATTGAAGGGTTTGTGGTATGATGTTCTTAAGAGGTGGGAATCTATGAACTTGGACACATATAAAAAATACTTTGATGATGCCCTCCAGCAACTTGAGAAGCGCATGAATCACGATGATTTTGAGGACTTGTTTCGGGGAACTGGAGAAATCCACAAGTATGAAAACGACTATATTTACGTGATTGTTCCTGATGCTCTCACCAAATTCAAGATTGAGAAGTTTCATTTGAAAGATCTCAATGAACATTTACAAGCGACTTGCCCCATCAAAATTCGCTTAAAGTTCATCACCAAAGATGATGCTCAAAAAGAGCAAGAATCTACACAAACCCCGATCACAACCCCCGAAGAAGCTTCTATCGACAAAAGTAAACGGAAATTACGTGCCGAATTCACCTTTGCAAACTTTGTGATTGGTGAAAGTAATCGCTTTGCTTTTCTATCTGCAATGAAAGTGGCAGAAAATCCTCACTCTGTATTAAATCCTCTCTATATTTTTGGAGATGTTGGTTTAGGGAAGACTCACCTTATGATGGCAATTGGTCATTTTGTTCTTGATAATAATATCCACGCTAATGTGGTATATACTAGTGCCCAACAATTCACTGAAGATTATTTTCTCTCAACCTCTACTAAAAAGGGACGAGAGCATATTGAAGATTTCTACAATCGTTATCGTAGTGCTGACTTACTTTTGGTCGACGATATTCAGTTTCTAGAAGGAAAAACCGGAACACAAGAAGAGTTTTTCAAGGTTTTTGATTATTTGCACGAAAACAACAAGCAAATTGTTATCACCTCTGATCGCGTTGCTAACGATCTTAAACTAATGTCACGATTGAAATCACGATTCAATTGGGGTATGGTTGTTGATATTAAGTCACCTGATCAAGATCTAAGAGTCAATATTTTAAAACGTAAACTTGTTTTTATGATAAATAACCCAAAAGAAGTGCCTTTAGAAGTGCTTGAGATCATTGCCAACAATTTCACAAATAACATTCGTGATCTTGAAGGAGCATTAAGGCGTTATGTGACTTATTGTGTCTCTTTAGATTTACCTTTTACACTTGAAAATATTGATGTGGCTTTGGGGAGTATTTTACCCTCGAAAATCGTAGAAACTGCTTCAAAGACGAAAAACATTGATTGTATTCAAGCACTTGTTTGTGACTATTTTCGGCTTTCCTTGCCAGAACTCGTCTCAAACAGTCGAAAAACAGCCATCGTTTATGCACGAAACATTGCCATTTACATCATCCGCGAGCAATATCGGACCCCATTAAAAAAAATAGGAGAGATGTTCGGTCACCGTGATCACGCTACTATTGCTCATGGGTATGAAAAAATTAAGGATTCAATCAAAATCAATCCTCACATTAAAGTTGATGTTGATTATATTCTCACAAAAATTCCAAAAGAATAGTTATCCACTTATCCACATCTCTTAATAATAATAATTTATAACTAAATAAATAAAGGAGTTCCATCATGAAATTTTCAATCAATCGAGATTTGTTGTTATTCCATTTAAATCATGTGACCAAAGCATTGTCTACTAAACCTCAAATGCCAATTCTTACAGGGATTAAGCTTGAAGTTAAGAAGGATTCCATCTCTCTCACTGCTTCTAATTCTGACATCACCATCCAAGCCACCATTCCTCAATCTGATAAGTTACTGATTGAAGAAGAAGGTATTTGCGTCCTTCCAGGAAAATATTTATTTGAGATCATCAGAAAACTTGACGCAAGAGACATTGATTTTGTTTCTTTTGAAGAAAACATGGTGAAAATTCTTACTGATCGCAGTAATTTTACTCTTAATGTCCTCGATAAAGAAGCATTCCCCCTTATTTCTTTTGATGATAGTCCCGTTCATCTTGCATTAGATGTTTTAAATCTTAAACAAATTATTAAAAAAACCACCTTTGCTTCTTCAATATCTGAATCGCGAATGGTTTTGACAGGGGTTGCGTTTTCCACCAATGAAAGTAAAATGGAAGCTATTGCAACAGACAGTTTTAGATTGGCGAAGAAATATATGATTTTTGATCGTCAATATCCAAAAATCAGTGTTGTTATTCCTTCTAAGAGTTTGGATGAACTCAATAAAGTAATAGAAGAAATCGACCAATTGGTTCAGATTCACTTCTTTTCAACAAAAGTTCTCTTCAAATATAAAAACCTCTTATTCCAAACTCGTCTTATAGAAGGTGTTTTCCCCAATACCAGCAGTCTCGTCCCCACCGAATTTATGAGTAGTCTTCGCTTTGGTAAACAAGAACTCTTATCTGCTATTGAGAGAGCTTCACTATTTACTTCTTCAGAGTCAACAAATATTATTAAAATGACACTCACAAATGAAGGAAACGTTGAAATAACCTCGACATCAAATGAAATCGGTGCTGTTTTAGAAGAAATCACCCCCCTTCAATGCTCAAAAATTATTCCATTCCAAATTGCTTTTAGTTCTAAATTCTTTATGGATGCTCTTCGTGCTTTTGATTCTGCTGAAGTCACCATTCATTTCACCGGAGAAATCAAGCCGTTCATTATTACTGGGGAATATGATGTAAACCATATTCAACTTATCTTACCAGTCCGAGTTGCATAAAAAACCAGATATAAAAACCACCCTTTTGATTGATAGGGTGGTTTTTTGCATATTTAAATCTTTACTTCATCAAACAACTCTTTTAATTCATCTCTTAATAAGTTTCTATTAGAGACATCCCAAGCTGTCATTCTCTTTGCTTCATCTTCCAACTGATCATAGACACTAACGCCATCCGATTGAAGGTTTTTCACGATGGAGCGATCTTTCATTGGCGGTAAAACAATGGCATTAGGAGTAAATTCAAGGGCTTGTTCCTTTAATTTGTCTAAAGAAACCTTTGGAGCGCGACGATTTAAACTAAAACCATTAGGAACGATGTATTTAATCGCGTTTAAATCAATATCGTTATCTACAAAGTATTGGATGGTATTAAAGAAACCGTTCAAGCCGAGGCTATCTAATCCCACTACAATAATAATAGAATCACTCAAATCAAGTAAAACTTCAGTTAAACGACTACTTGAAGGAGGGAAATCAATAAAAATATAGTCAAAATAGGTCTCATATTCATTAATAATCTTCTTAATTACCTTTTCTTGAGATCGTTCAAGGGTTAATTTCATGGATAGTTTATCTGTATTTAATGTTTTGATCACGTGAAGGTTTGGACGAACTTCTATTAAAACGTCTCCCATTTCTACCACGTTAGCCATCAAGAATTCAAGATAATTATCGCTTTCTTCAAAGATTTTGTCTTCTTTTCCAAAAATTCTGAAGATGCTGTTTTGATCATCAACACTAATGACTAATACTTTCTTTCCTTGTGTCGCATAATAATGGGCGATGTAGCCAATAAAGGTTGTTTTACCCACACCTCCCTTTTTACAGAAAGTTGATATAACAGCCATTATAGTTCCTCTCTTTCCAACTTTTCTCGACAAGCTTCTTCAATGAAAGTTGACACTTGAACCTCTTTCATAGCGGATGCAATTTTAATACGTTTTCTAAGTTCTTTATCCATGGTTGCTGTGTACTTCTCACGATTACCTGTTTCAATAACTTTTCCCACTTTTGCTAATGGATTTTCCCTTTTCTTAAAAGGCGTAGAATTGGTGTTCATTTTATACCTCCTTATGACCAATATCGTATAATTTCATTTATGTAAATATGTAAATACATAAACACGTAATACCATATGTACATCTATATGTATAAACATACAAATGTAAATAAATATATATTTAATTATGTAAAAATATTCAATTCAAAGTTTGATTTTTCGATAAACATTCACGCTTTGCCTAAACTTTTTGATTTGAAAGACACAGTAAAACGCAATTATGAAGCCGAATGATGGAAGTAACGTACTAAACTGGAAATTACTATTGCAAATTAAGCCAAATATTTCGCCTTAAATCGTTTTTAGACCAAAATCGGCAAGGTTATTCAACCACGGGTTCAAAAAACAACGTAGCCGATTTTTTATGAGGGTCAAAAGTGGGTTTTTTGAGGGGGTATTTCATGGTTTCTCAATGATCTAACAAAGACTATATACATAAATATGGTAGTATGTAAAAGAGTAAATACATTTATACATATAACCATAAAAACATAAATACATTTATATGTTTTTACATAAAATCTCAGTAGTGTTCTAAAATATCCTTAAAAGAGAGTGTTTTATTGAAGTTCTTTTAGCGGCGTTACGCGTCAACAAGCAAGAAAGAAAATCATGAAGATTATATAGATTAAGAAACATTATTTTTAATCTTCTTTCATTATACATTTAACAAACGAAAAAATCAAGCCATAATTATGTATTTACATAAAAATGCTGAAATATTTCTATGTTTATCAATCTTCTGTTTGATGAAACGCTAAAGTATGTTCTATCATAAATCATATATTTAGATGTTTTATTAAGAATCCACGATAAGATCTTTGTATTTTAGAATTTAGGATGCTTAAAATTGGGCAAATTAAAGGAATAAATCCATAAAACCATAAATATGTATGACTATTTATGTAGAAAAGAAGAAAAATAGACAAAACTATCTAATTTTAGAAAGAAGCTACTTAATCAATCAACCTTACATCGAAATAAGTGTGAGTAATGAGCCTGAATTTCTGTGTAAGCAAGTCAGAAAGGTCTTTTTAGGCAAAAAAACAGTAGAAAAAGTTAAGTGCCCATAAAAAATTTAATTTCATTTAGTTTTAGTAACATTCATAATTGAAAAGAGGGCCCCTTTAAAACATTTTGATCTAAATTTACAATTCATTCAACAATCTCGCTTCAAATCAAAGAAATAAAGCCATAAAACCATAAATACGTATCGGTTTGTATTTATAAAACAAGAAAAATAAGCAAAATTGTCTAATCTTAGAAAGAAGACACCCAATTAATTGGTCTTAATTGAAATAATTATGAGTAATGGAACCAAATTTACTTGTAAACAAGTCAGGAAAGTCTTCTTGGACTAAAAAACAGTTGAAATAGTTAAGCAGTCATTATAGAAACCTAATTTCATCTAGTTTTAGTCACATTGTCAATTGGAAAAAGAAATCATCTTAAAAACGCTTTATCTAAAATAACAATTTATTCAACAAGTTTGATTTTAAATCAAACGAATAAAACCATAAAACCACAAAACCATAAATATGTATGATTTTTGTGTTGGCAAAAGAATAAAGAAAACAAAACGAGTTAGGAGCATTTCCCCCCCAATATATCTGTGATTTTGAATGAATTGAGGATTTTTGGTAAAAATTAGTTCGCATCAACAAGGTTCTTGAAAAAACGCCTCTTTTTCCTTCTTGATTGTTGAAAGAGAAGGTTAATTTAAGATTCTTTTAGGGCCTTAAAATGAGGCTTAAAAACAGCAAAAAATAGTCTTTTAAGTAGATTTTATAGAAAAGCCCCCATATTTATGTATATATGGCTATAAGGCGGAAAAAATGTTGCGAAAGTTGTCAAAAAGAGTGGAAAATAATTTAAAAACGTGGTATAATGTTTCTATATTATATGGAGAAAAATTTATGAAGAAAATCAAGATAAGTACTGAATATATAACCTTGGGACAATTGTTGAAATTAGTGGGAGAAATTTCCCAAGGATCCGATGTGAAAGAATTCCTTATCGCTCAAAAAGTTCTTGTAAACAGCCAAAAAGAAGAACGGCGAGGCAAAAAACTACGCCCTCACGACGAGGTAGTGGTTGGGGAACACATCTACATCATCGAATAGTATGTTTTACATTCAAAAAATAGAGTTAAACCAATTTCGTTGCTATAAAAAGGCTGTTTTCACTTTCAGCCCCACAAAAAATATCATCTATGGTGATAATGCTAGTGGAAAAACAAGCCTTGTTGAAGCAATTCACTGTGTTGGCATTGGGAAAACCTTCAAAAACGCAAAAGATAGCGACCTCATTCATAAAAATAACAACTTTATGAGTGTGGGTGCCATTGTTAGCGATGCTGAAGGAGAAACAAAAGTTCTTTTCGCCTATGATGGAAAATCAAAACAAGTCACAAAAGATACAAAAGCCTATAAAAAACTCAGTGAATACTTAGGTTATTTCAACATTGTCGTCTTTTCTCCTGATGACTTGGAACTAATCAAAGGAGCTCCGGGAGAACGACGACGTTTTTTAGATGTAAACATCGCTCAAATTGATGTACATTACCTAAATAGTCTCATTCGCTTAAAAAAGATACTAAAAGAACGCAATGAGTACCTAAAAACACAAGAAATATTAAAAACGAAGGACGTTCTTTTAGAAACTTTGAATGAATCTTTGATTGAACAAAGCAAGATTATCATTAAAAAGCGCGAAGACTTTATTTTAGAACTCAATAGCCTCGTTCAGACCATCAATATGCAACTTAGTTTACAGAAAGAAAAACTTGAAATTATCTACGATCCCAACTGTACCCCCGAGAACCTACAAGAAAAAGCTCGCGAAAGACAAAATTATGATTTTATCATGCATCAAACCACATGGGGACCTTCAAGAGATGATGTAACCTTCCTCATTAATGGATCAAATGCGAGTGTTTATTCTTCACAAGGGCAAATTAGAACTGCTTCATTATCAGTAAAACTGGCTTTGGCAGAGATGTTTATACGTCGTGGGAACAATATGATTGTTATATTAGATGATGTATTAAGTGAACTTGATGTATCTAGACAAAATGAAGTGTTAAAAATGCTAGATCCAACCAAACAAACCTTCATTACAACGACATCCATTGAACACATTTCCCAAGATTTATTGAATAATAGTAAACTCATACAGATTAGAGGTGAAAGCTATGAACAAATCAATCGATAAACAAACATTAGAACAAACAGATACTTTCGAAACGGAAACGTCAGAAGAAGCGCAAGATAAATCGTATGAAGCATCTAGTATTCAACTTCTAGAAGGTTTGGAAGCGGTTAGAAAACGTCCTGGTATGTATATTGGGTCAACAGGCCCCCGTGGATTACATCATTTGGTGTGGGAAATTGTCGATAATGCCATTGATGAAGCTTTAGCTGGATATTGTACTCATGTTGAAGTAGAGATTCTTCCCGACAACATTGTTCGCGTGACCGATAATGGGCGTGGAATTCCTGTTGGAATTCATCCCAAAACAGGAGAATCTGCCGCTGAAGCAGTTTTTACCATCCTTCATGCTGGTGGAAAGTTTGATGGATCCTCTTATAAAGTATCAGGAGGACTTCATGGCGTAGGAGCTTCTGTTGTCAATGCTTTAAGTGAGTATTTACATGTTGAAATTCATAAAGAAGGCAAAAAATACGAGCAAGAATTTGGTCGTGGGAAAAGATATTATGCCTTGAGAGAAATTGGAACTACAAAAAACCATGGCTCTCGCGTTACTTTTAAAGCGGATTTACAAATATTTAAAGAAGGAATCACATATGACTACGAAACACTTCGTGTTCGTCTTCAACAGTGCGCTTTCTTAAATAGAGGGTTAAAAATCTCTTTATCAGACATGAGAAATCCTGATGCTGTGAAAAACGTTGTTTATTGTTATGAGGGTGGCATTAAAGAGTATGTTGCTTATTTAAATAAGGCTAAAAACGTGATTCATCCTGGTATTATTTATGTTTCTGGGAAAATGGAGAACATTGAAGTTGAAATTGCCATTCAGTATACAGAAGATTATAATAGTAATATGTATTCATTCATTAATAACATCTATACCCCCGAAGGTGGAACACATGAAGAAGGATTTAGAATCAGTTTAACGCGTGTTCTTAATAATTATGGTCGAGGGAATGGTCTATTTAAGAAAGATGAAAGCTTTAGTGGAGATGATGTACGTGAAGGGCTTACTGCCATCGTTGTATGTCGCCATCCAGATCCTCAATTTGAAGGACAAACCAAAGCTAAACTTGGGAATACCGAAGTTCGGAAGATTACGTCTCAAATTTTATCAGAGGGATTAGAAACTTACTTAAAAGAAAATCCTTCAGCAGCAAAAAATATCATTGAAAAGGCTGTTCTTGCAAGTCGTGCTCGTCTAGCTGCGAAAAAAGCAAGAGAAGCCACACGTCGTAAGAATCCTCTTGAAACACTAGGGTTTGCTTCAAAGCTTGCTGACTGTCGGAGTAAAAATCCTGCATTAAGTGAAATCTATATCGTCGAAGGTGATTCTGCCGGCGGATCAGCAAAACAAGGAAGAAACAGCGAGTTCCAAGCCATTCTTCCTTTACGTGGAAAAGTTTTGAACGTTGAAAAAGCTCGTCTTGATCGAGCTCTTGGAAATAAAGAAATTATTTCTATGATTCAAGCTTTCGGAACAGGAATTGGCGATGATTTCAACATTGCTCAAGCTCGATACCATAAAGTTGTCATCATGACTGATGCCGACGTGGATGGAGCGCATATTCGGACGTTATTATTAACCTTCTTTTATCGGTTTATGAAGCCATTGATTGAGAATGGGTATGTTTACATAGCTCAACCTCCTCTTTATAAAATTACACAGAATAAACGACTAGAATATGCTTATACCGATGAAGAATTACAAAAAATATTAGAAACATTCCCCAAAACTTCAAAACCACAATTACAACGTTATAAAGGCTTAGGTGAAATGAATCCCGAACAATTGTGGGAAACAACCATGGACCCCAAAAGACGTACCTTGTTGCAAGTGAGTTTACAAGATGCGATTGAAGCAGACACCATTTTCAGTATGCTAATGGGAGATGATGTCTTACCTCGTCGTGAGTTTATTGAAGAAAATGCGGTATATGTTGAAAACTTGGACGTATAGGTGGTGATTTAAATGGATGAAAAAAACTATAACTTTCTCGAGGATGTAGAAAAAAATGAAGACGAAGAGAAAGAAGAGTCCACTGAAGACAATGATGAAGACAACGAAAAGACTGAAGAATCTAGCGAAGATGTGCTAGAAGCTGAAGAGATAACGTCTCTATCAAGTGAAAAATCTTCATTTGAGGCAGAATTTCATCATGGCAAAATCAAAGAAGTTGATTTGTCGAAAGAAATGCGAAACTCATTCTTGAGTTATGCCATGAGCGTTATCGTCAGTCGTGCATTACCAGATGTTCGTGATGGAATGAAACCAGTTCATCGTCGAATTTTATTTGGTATGAATGAGCTCGGAGTTTATGCTGATAAATCATATAAAAAGTCAGCCCGTATTGTTGGTGAGGTTATGGGTAAGTTCCATCCTCATGGCGATAGTGCCATTTATGATTCAATGGTGCGAATGGCTCAAGACTTTAGTTATCGTTATCCCTTAGTTGATGGCCACGGTAACTTCGGATCAGTTGATGGCGATGGTGCTGCTGCCATGCGGTACACTGAAGCAAGAATGAGTAAGATTTCAATGGAACTTATTCGTGATTTAGGCAAGAATACCGTTGACTTTACTGATAACTATGATGGGAGTGAAAGAGAACCTGTTGTATTACCTTGTAAATTCCCCAACATTCTTGTGAATGGTGCTACTGGAATTGCTGTTGGTATGGCCACCAATATTCCTCCACACAACTTGAATGAAGTCATCGATGGTCTTCTTGCAATGATTAGAAACCCTGAAATATCGATTGAAGGGCTCATGAACTTCATTAAAGGTCCTGACTTTCCGACGGGTGGCTGTATTATGGGGTTATCTCAAGTACGAAAGGCCTACATGACAGGGAACGGAGCACTAACGGTTCGCGCCAAATGTGAAATTAAAGACGACAATGGCAAACCCACCATCATTGTTACTGAGATTCCGTATCAAGTCAATAAAACGCGACTCATTGAGCGCATCGCTGAAACTGTTAAAGAGAAGATTATTGAAGGCATTACTGGACTACAAGATGAATCAAGTCGTCATGGTATGAGAATTGTGATTGAACTTCGTCGAGATGCCAATGCCAACGTCATTCTCAACAATTTATACAAGCATACTCAATTACAAACCACTTTTGGAATTAATATGCTCGTTCTTGTTAAAGGGCAACCACGAGTTTTAAACCTAAAAGAAGTATTAGAATACTATTTGGCACATCAGGTAGAAGTGATTACCAGAAGAACCAAATATGATTTGGAAAAAGCTGAAGCAAGAGCACACATTTTAGAAGGACTGCTGGTTGCTGTTACTAATATTGATGCTGTCATTGCCCTCATTAAAAAATCAAAAACGCCAGATGAAGCCCAAGTTGGACTCATCAAAACATTTAGTTTGACTGAAACTCAATCCAAAGCTATTTTGGATATGAGATTGCAACGCTTGACAGGTCTTGAAATTGATAAAATTAAAGACGAATATGTAGAAGTGAAAAAGTTCATTGGTGAATGCAAGGAAATCCTGAAAAGCCATGAACGAAAATTAAAAATTATTGTGGGTGAACTCGAAGTCATCAAAGCCCAATTTGGAGACGATCGTAAGAGTGAAATCAGTTTATCAGACGAACTTCAAATTGAAGATGAAGACTTAATTCCAGTAGAAGATGTCATCATTACTGTCACGAACAAAGGCTATGTGAAACGAATGGCAGTCGATGTCTATCGCGCCCAAAATCGTGGTGGAAAAGGTGTGACTGGAGCCAAGGTATCTGATGATGACTTTGTTGAAAGAGTCATCTATACCTCCACTCACGACACCCTTCTCTTCTTCAGTAATTTAGGGAAGATTTATAAGTTAAGAGCTTTCCAAATCCCCTATTTCTCACGAATCGCCAAAGGACTTCCAATCATCAATCTTCTATCGTTTGATGAGAATGAAAAATTAGCGGCTGTATTGAATGTGAATGAAAAAGTTGAAAAAAATGGATTTCTTTTCTTTGCCACTCGTAAAGGAATCATTAAGAAAACCGAAGTATCCGCTTTCCAAAACATTCGTACCAATGGAATTAAAGCTATCCTTCTCAATGAAGGCGACGAATTATTTACCGTTGCTTTAACCGATGGAGAAAAGGATGTCATTCTTGGAGCAACCAATGGTAAAGCCATTCGCTTTAGTGAAGGGGATGTTCGTCCAATGGGAAGAATCTCTGCGGGAGTTCGTGGTATTAAAGTTGAAGGATCTGATATTGTTGTTGGTATGGCAATTGTATCAACAGACGGCGATGAAATCGTCATTGCCACCGAAAA
Source organism: Bacilli bacterium (assembly GCA_028702495.1). Lineage (GTDB taxonomy): Bacteria > Bacillota_I > Bacilli_A > ML615J-28 > CAG-698 > JAQVOS01. The sequence continues at coordinate 17,740 of JAQVOS010000004.1, read as the reverse complement.
AGGATATGGAAAACGAACTAATGTTGAAGATTTCCGCGTTCAAATTCGGGGAGGTAAAGGAGTTAAAGCTTTAAATATTACCCACAAAAACGGATATCTTGTAGCACTCTCAACCGTTCGAGGTGATGAGGATCTGATGGTAATTACCGACAAAGGAATGGTGATTAGAACCCATCTTGACCAGTTGTTAACCATCGGAAGAGATACGCAAGGTGTTCGAATCATCAATCTTAATGAAGGCCACACAGTTGCTAACATCGCCATTGTTCCTCGTGATGAGGAAGGTGAAGGATTTGAAGATCCAGAATACAAAGAAGAATTTGAACTTGATTTGGAATACCAATTCATGGATGAAGAAAACGAAAAAGAATAACCGCTTATAAAGGAAATAGTAAAAAACCGATGCAATCTATAGAGAATCAGTGGTTGGTGGAAACTGGTGTGCATGATGATGAATCCATCCTTTAGGTAAAGGAAAAACCTTTCGGACCAACCGTTATCGGATCAAGTGAGATCATATGATCTAACAAGGGTGGTACCGCGGAGCAACATTCGTCCCTTTAGTGGGGGCGAATGTTGCCTTTTTATATCATTAAGTATGATGAAAGGAAACAGTATGATTGATATTAAACTAATACGTGATGATGTTGATTTAGTGATTAAAAAGCTTTCAACAAGAAACAAAGACTTTGAATATTTACGTGATGTGAAAGCAATGGATGAACGTCGTCGTCAATTGCTTGTTGAAGTGGAAAAACTTAAAAGTCTTCGCAATGAAAAATCAAAATTAATCGGACAATTAAAACGAGAGAAAAAGGATGCAACCGAGGTTCTAGACAGTGTTGCTCATCTTGGAACGGATATCATTGCAATGGATCAAGAAATCGCCTCATTAGAAGAGAAGATTGATTATTCACTCTTGATTACCCCCAACATTTTACACGTTTCTGTCCCCGTTGGTAAAGATGAACGAGACAACATTGAAATTAGAAAATTCATGGAGCCAACACCCTTTACCTTTACTCCCAAACCCCATTATGAAATCGGTGAGAAGTTAGGAATTCTTGATTTTGAAAGAGCTAGTAAAATTACAGGAAGTCGCTTCGTCGTTTATAAAGGATTAGGAGCTCGTTTAGAGCGTGCTTTAATTTCTTTCATGATGGATCTTCATGCTAAAAAAGGTTATACAGAAATCATTCCTCCCTATATTGTTAATCGAAAGAGTATGACTGCAACAGGCCAGCTTCCAAAATTTGAAGAAGATGCTTTTAAAATTGCAAATGGCAATGGGGATTGGTTTTTAAACCCAACTGCCGAAGTTCCAACCATTAACATGTATCGCGATGAAGTCATTGATTATGCGAGTCTTCCGTTAAAATTCTGTAGTTATACTATGGCTTTTAGAAGTGAAGCTGGAAGTGCAGGACGCGACACACGAGGGCTTATTCGTACCCACCAATTTAATAAAGTTGAATTGATAAAAATTGCTGCCCGAGAAGAAGGATATCAAGAATTGGAAAAAATGCTTCTTGATTCTGAAGATGTTCTAAAAACTCTCAAATTACCGTATCATGTCATTTCCTTATGTAGTGGAGATATGGGATTTGGAATGGCTAAAACCTATGATATCGAAGTATGGATTCCAAGTCAAAACACCTATCGTGAAATTGGGTCTATCAGTAATGCTGAAGAGTATCAAGCTCGCCGCGGAAACATTCGCATGCGTCGCGGTAAAGATGCAAAATTGGAATATGTTCACACCCTCAACGGATCTGGACTTGCAGTTGGAAGAACCTTAGTTGCTATTTTAGAAAATTATCAAAACGAAGATGGGTCAGTAACCATCCCTGATGCATTAGTTCCCTATATGATGGGCGTAAAGGAGATAAAATAAATGTTAGAAATTGTAAAAAATATACAAGGAAAACAATTAGAATTTACTCACTTTTTTGGTTTTTTTAGTGATGAAGCAAAGCCTTTTGTATCATGCAATTGCCAAGCAAAATTAGAAAAATATTTCACTCATAAAAATGTGAAAAGAGAGTTTGGAGAAATCACTCCACTACTCTTAACTGAAGAAGAAATTCCTTCACATATTATTCTTGTTTGTTTAGGAAAAAAAGAGGAATATTCATTTGAAAAATTCAAAGAAATTTTAATAACTCTCTCAACAAAGCTCGAAGAAAAATCGATGATTAATGTTGATAGTTTTGCTCGCAATTTAGATGTAAAAGAAGTGCTTAAAAAGATGGTGTTATCTTTCCAATTTTACAACTATCAATATAACGAATGTAAGAGTGAAAAGAAGCCACTTGATCGAAGCGTTTTCTTTGCTGTAGATGAAGACATGAACGACCTTATTGAAGAGTATTATGTACTTGGTAGTGCTATTAATAATGCACGTGATTTGGTTAACAAACCATATAATTATCTATCTGCTCTAGACCTTGCAAACTATGCAGAATCACTCGCAAATTCTCAACCACAAATCGCTGTAAAAGTCTTCCAAAAACCTGAACTTGAAGCCATGAAAATGGGAGCTTTTTTAGGAGTTAATAAAGGCTCATTTGATGAACCAAAACTCATTTATCTGACGTATCAAGGGAACTCTGATTCTTCTGACTATATTGGTCTTATTGGGAAAGGCGTTATGTATGATACAGGAGGCTATAGCATCAAATCAAGCATGAATAATATGAAGGATGATATGGGTGGAGCGGCGACTGTTTTAGGCGTTTTCGAAGCCATTGCTAAGAATGGTTTGAAAGTAAATGTGAAGGGGGTTATTGCTGCAACAGATAATCGAATTGATGGGAAAGCAACCCTACCGGATGATGTTCTAACTTCTATGAATGGAAAGACCATTGAAGTGGTATCTACCGATGCAGAAGGTCGTCTTACCTTAGCAGATGCTCTTACATTCATTCAAAAGGAAGGATGTAAAACCTTGATTGATTTAGCCACTTTAACAGGGTCTGTTGTGGCTGCTTTAGGGGAATATATCACGGGTATTTTTGGAAACGATCAAGCACTTGTTGATAGCGTCATTCAAAGTGGTAAAGTCGAAGATGAAGACTTATGGCAACTCCCCATTACAGGTTACGTTCGTAAAATGGTTCGTTCATCTAAGGTGGCTGATTTGACCAACTCGGCTGGAAGACTCATGGGGGCTTCAAGTGCTGCTGCCTTCCTCGAAGAGTTTATCGAAAAAGGTAATCGTTGGGTGCATCTTGATATCGCCGGAACTGCTTTCCATACAAGCCCTTCCTATCAAGAGTTTTATGGAGCCAGTGGGGTTATGGTAAAGACGCTTTATCAACTATTAAAAAATAACATTTAATTGACAAAAAAATAGTTTACATTTATAATATATTTACTTAAAGGAGGGATATGAATGACCGAATATATAGGCCCAATTCTTTTAGCAATTGTCATACTAGGCATTCTTGTGATTTTAGGTTGCCTCATTCATGCTGCCATTGTTCGGAACAAAGACATTCGTGTATTGAGAATTCCTCAAACCCTTAGTCCCGAGGATGAGAAACATGCCTCTGACTTATTGGAATTATTGTCGATTAAAACTACTAGTTATGAAGATGATGAAGCCTATCATACTTTCCGTGAAAAGATGAAAGTGATGTTTCCTCTTATTCATCAATATATGAAGCGGGAACGCGTCAACAACAATGTTGTTTTTACATACCAAACAGAGAAACAATCTAAAAAAATCCTATTCGTCACCCATATGGATACTTCCTTTGGGACTGAAGAAAAATACATGGATCATCATGAAGTGTATGGACCAGGAGCATTTGATTCAAAAGCTTTACTTTATGCAACTTTAAGAGCCGTTGAAGAAATGCTGGTTGATCAATCTAAATTGAAAACCAACATTACGATTATTGTAACGGTGGATGATGAAACGACTAAAAATGGAAACGAAGCCATCGTGAATAAGTTTTTGAAACAAGGTCAATTTTTTAATCTTGTTATCGAAGAAGGAATTGGCATCATTGATCCAACCTTCCTGGAACTTCAAAGCCATTTTGCGCTATTAGGGATCGGGGTTACAGGTGAAGTAGGTATTCGTTATAAAGTACAAAAAACCCAAAAAAGCAAAGAAAAACTTGAAGCATTTGCAATGGAAATTGACAATGCCCCCATCTTCAAATCACAAGTTGATCACAATGCGCAAAGAATTCTATCGCACTTTGCGAAAGATATGCCTTTCCACAATCGCTTCTTATTTTTAAACATTTGGTTATTTCGTGGGTTTGTGAAAAAAATCATTAACGCTGATCAAACTGAATTCTCAAAACTCTTAAAAACCACCTTTACAACGTCATCCATCCAAGAAAATGAAAACCAATATTATGTCGATGCTGTTTTCCAATTGGCAACGCATGACAATACGTCTAAAGTGGTGCGAGCCCTAAGTCCATTTGTTGAGAAATATGATATTGATTATGAAATCATTAGTATTAAAGAATCTTCTAAACAAACATCAGAGAAGATGAAAGGTTATAAAGATGTTCAAAAAGCAGTCGAGGGAATCTATAAGGAGTTATATGTGGCTCCTTATATCATCACTAAAATATCAGATCGGCGATATCTAAATCGTGTCTCTGATTGTGTGATTCGGTTTTCTCCCTTGTATTATCCTTACGAAGCCCTACAGGATGCTGCGAACGGAAATGAACACATCATGAAAAAAAGTTTGACCTATGGGATTGAGGTCTACAAAAAAATCATTAAAAGCTACGAAGGAGAATAACATGTTTTGTAAGAATTGTGGGCAACCACTAAAAGAGGGATCTCGTTTTTGTCATACATGCGGAACCCCCATCATCACAATAGCTCCAGAAGAATTCCTCCCCACTCTTCCTCGTAATGAATACAACACAATAAAACTCTGTGCAATTGGTAGTTTTGTCTTATCATTTATTGCACTTCATTATTTGGTCATGATCGTCGCATTGATTTCTGGAATTGCCAGCCTATATTTCTATTTTACTCGATTCAAAAAACACACCATTCCCCATTATCCTTGGTATTTGTTTCTTGCAATTTCTGGAGTTGGTCTCAGTGTATTTTGGCTTCTTTACATGTTCATTCTATAGCAGTAAAAAATTCTATCAATTCGATAGAATTTTTTTTTGCAATTCGATAGACGATTCAGGAGTTGTCAGATGTGGTTTAAAGCGAATGGTAAGATCATCATCAGGATAACGCGGAATAAGATGAATGTGGAAATGAGGGACTGTTTGACCCGCGGCTTCTCCGTTGTTATTTAAGATATTCAAATTACTTACATGGAGCGTTTTCTTTAATTGGTTTGCCATCTTAACAAGAGTCACTCCCATTTTTTCTTGAAGATGTGAAGGTAGGCAAAACACATTCTCAGCATGCATTTTCGGAACGAGTAAAGTATGCCCAACTGTTGCTTGGGAAATATCTAGAAAAGCAATAAAATCTTCATCCTCATACACTTTATAACAGGGGATTGTCCCATCAATTATTTTACAAAAAACACACATGTATATCACCTCTCTTTTATTATATCAAAAAAGGGTCATCTTGCCAAGTTAAAATGCGTTGAAATATCATTCTTCTTATGTTATAATAAGAGAAACATATAGGAGAAAAGCCATGCAAAAAACCAAAAAAATCATCTTTATTGCCATCCTTGTTGCAACAGCGGTCATTTTATCAATTGTTGATCGTTTTATTACCATGGTTGCTTTCCCTACCCTCCCTCAAGCAAAAATTGGCCTTGCCAATATTGTCGTACTATTTGCTGTTTATAATTTCACATGGAAAGAAAGTCTCATTCTCGTTTTCCTGAAATCGCTCATCGCCAATCTTATCTTTGGTCAATTAACGTCCTTCATTATTGGCGGAACAGCGACACTCGTAAGCTATGCTATCATGATGATTATGGTACGATATACAAAAAACTTATTTTCAATGATGGGTGTCAGTGTGGCAGGAGGATTTACCCACATCATTGTACAGCTTGCGATCATCTCCGTCATCTACCTTGAAGGCAATCAAAACGTCGTTGCTTTATATGGTATTGGGCTTTCCCTTTTGGGAGTCGCAACAAGTTTTCTTGTCGGACTTCTCGTTTATAAAATGAATCCACGATTACAAGATATTATGAAGACTCTCGGATAAGACAAGAGTCTTTTTTTATAATCCTCATCATAAACACTATTAAATCTATGATTTATGTGATAAAATAGATGAATGTAGAACATATAACAAAGGAGGGTTCCTATGAAGGTTGAATTTATACATTGTGGAGATTTACATCTAGGGTGCAATTCAAGTCGCATTGATGAAAGATGGAATGACTTTTTTGCAAGTTTTGCTGCGCTTGTGACCTATGCTAAAGAACACCAAGTTTCATACATTCTCGTAAGTGGTGATTTCTTTCATTTAAAAGTCATCAATTCAAAAACATTGCAGAAAACGATGGAAATATTACAGCAAGCTAAGCAACACGATATCAAAGTTTTTGTTATTGAGGGAAACCATGACAAAGCTTTTTACGTGGATGAAGACTCATGGCTAACTTTCCTAAATGATCAAGATCTCATTTATCTTCTTCAAACTAAAATCAAAGATCAAGAAATTGTTCTTTCTCCTTATCAAGACAAGAATGGATCCATTTATGAAGATAACAACGTTCGTATCATTGGCTTGGGTTATTTGGGAAGCGTTACAGAGCGATATCTTCCTTCTTTACTCCAAAACCTTCCCTCTAAAAACAAACCCACGATTCTCATGATGCATGCAGCTGTCAATCGTCTTTTGGGTCAAGATATGGGAGATGTAAAAAGAGAAACTCTATTAACATTTAGATCTAAAGTGGATTACATCGCTTTAGGGCATATTCATAATCGTTATGCATATGATGATTTCATATTTAATCCAGGATCACTTGAAAACATTCGGATAAAAGATGGGGCATCTCCAGAATTAAAGGGCTTTTATCATGTGGTAATTGATCAAGATTCGATGGAAGCAAACCACGTTCAAAGCACCAAAAGAGCCGTTACCATTGAATCACTTAATGCTAGTGAATACATCAATCCAAATGATTTTGTTGTCAATACCCTCGACCGCAAATTTAATTTTACGTCTGGATCGATGGTGCAACTAAATATTGTTGGAAAAGTAGAGTTTAATCCACTGCTCATCGATACCAAACGCATCGAAGAACAATTACAAAATAAGTATCAATTATTACTTATTGAAGTCAATAACTACGTCAATGTTGTTCAATCAATGGGAGATGCTGAAACAGAAATTGATTTAGGATCACTGGTTGAGAAAGAAATTCTTGACACACTTCAATTCAACTTTCCTGACGTTGAAAACAAAGAAAAATGGGTTAGTAAAATGTTGTGGCTTGCCGATGCTATTCTTGAAAAGCGGGAGTCAAGCGAACTTATTGAAGCCTTATCCAAGGGTGGTGAAGACCAATGATTGTTGAAGCCATTCATCTTGTTAATATAAAAAGTTATATTGATGAAACCATTTCATTTCGCGAAGGCATTAACTGTATTCTTGGTTTGAACGGAAGTGGAAAATCCACTTTAATCGAAGCCATTGGTGTTGGTCTCTTTAACTACAATCGTTATAAAAATATCAATCAAATGATTCGCTACAAAGAAAAACGCGGGCTTATTGAGGTTGACTTTATTGCCGAAGACAATCGTCGATATCAAGTGAGTCGAACTCTTAGAACACAAGGAGGAAGCGTCAAGCTTATTGATTTAGAAAATAATAGCGTGGTGTGTGAAGGAAACGAAAATGTATATCCCGCTATTAAGAAAAATCTAAAGATCTCCAAGACAAAGGAATTCTCAAAAATGTTTGAAGAAATCATTGCCGTTCCTCAAGGGGAATTTGTCAGTGCTTTTTTGCTCACTCCAGCGAATCGAAAAGAAAACTTTGATAAGTTATTTGAGCTTCACGTTTATAAAGAAACAGCAAATAAATTGAAGGAACTAAATGACTTTTTAAAGGATCAATATATCATCGTTCTAGAAAAAGAAATCATCGATTTAGAGGCACAACTAAAGCCATATAACGAACGAAAGCAACAAGAAAAATCCATTCTATCTGAACTCAATAAAATGCAAAAAACACTTGCTAAAGACCAGATTACAATGGCTGAGTTAAAGAATAAAAAGACAATGCTTGAAGTTCTAAAAAAAGAGCTTGATGAAGCAAGAAACAACGTCTTGGTCATATCTGAAAAAGAGCAAATGATTGAAAAAGAATTGCTTCAAAAACATGAGAATTTGAAGGCGAGTGAGGAAGCCACTTCTCTTGTAAAAGCAAACAAAGAAAAGTATTTAAAACATCAAGTAAACGAAAAGAAAATATCACATCTTGAGCACGCTTTTGATGAGTCACTAGCTCTTGAAAAAGCTGCTAAAAATCTTGAAAAAGTGATGGAAGTTTCACTTGCAAATATAAACAATTTTACAGAACAAATTTACTCATTTGAAGTAGAAGAAAAGCAGAAAAAAGAAGCTTATGAGTCAAGTAAAAAGCAAGCATTGATGGAACAATCCGAGCTTGAAGAAAATGAGAAAAATTTAGAAGAATTACGAGTGATTTTTCGGTCACATAGAAGTGAAGTTGAAGCGAAGAAACAAGCGCTTCAAGATGCACAACAACGTTATACTTACGCTGCAACAAAAGCTGAATTAATCCCAAATTATGAAGCGGATTTTGAATCAAAAATTGCATTAGAAATTCAAGAATTAAATGATAAAAGCAAGGCAAATGACGACTTATTAGAAGTTCTGAAAGAGCTCGAAAAAAAGCGTAATTATCTTGAAAAAGATATAGAAACTGCAAGAGAAAATGCAACACGTTCAGAGGGTGGAATGTGTCCGTTTTTACATGAAAAATGCAAGAATATTAATGAAGTTTCTTTAGTTCAATATTTTGATGGCATTGCCCAAAAAATCAAGCAAAAAATCGATGCAATTAGTGAAGAAATACAAGCGAAGAAAGAAGCCTCTTTTAACCCGAAAGAACTCGCTATTTTGGTGGCTGAAGCAACAAAAAAACAGCTTACTTATCAACAAGATTTGAAGCAAAAAGAAGAGTTACTTTTAGAATTGAAACAAAGCTTTTTTGAGCAAGACGAAGGGGCTTCTTCCCTTGAGGATTTATTAAAATCCATTCACGAAAGTCTTGAAAGAGAAACCGAATCCATTCAAGAACTAGATCAAGAAACACTTGAATTAGAACGAAAATTTACCGAACATACGACACTTGTTAATACACAAAAATTACGCAATAGTCGTACCAATATTTTAATTGAAGAAACTGAAAAGGAACTCAAAAAACTTAGTCATCAACTTCGTGATTTGGAAGCAAAACAACTTCATGAAAAACGTAAAAATGATGAAGCGAGTGTTTCTTATCATAGTATGAAAGAAACGCTTGATCGTGGTGCAACCATCAAGGAAGAACTAGATGCTTTAAAGCAAGAAAATAGAAATTTAGATGAAGCAAAAAACACCTATATTGCTAACGAAAAAAAGGCAAAAGAGTATTCTCAAATTGCTGCCTTTATTAAAAAGGCTGAAAGCGAACAACAAAGTCTCAAAGATCAAAAACAAGGGATTCATCTCGCCCTCGAAAACCTTGAGCTTGAGTATTCTGAAAAGCAGTACGAGCAAACATTAAAAGACTATCAAACCGTTGTTGAAGTAGTCAGTGGAACAAAAGCAACCATCGCTGAAAAAGAACTACAGTTAAAAGAACTTCGCGCAATGATTGCTTATATGGATGGGCTGATTCTACAAAAACAAGAAAAGGAAGAACATCTAGCAAACCGAAATAACTTAGGTGATTTTCTTCAGAAGATGAGAAAAGTATATACCGAACTACCTTCTCGACTATCAACTGCTTATCGCGAATATATTTCTGTAGCAGCTACCAAACTATATCGTGAAATATCAAAAGAAAATGTAGGCATTGAAATGGCAGAAGATTATCAAGTTCGCATCCTTGATGGCATGAATGCGGACACCTATAAAACAATGGAGCAACTCTCGGGTGGGGAACAAATGAGTGTTGCCATTGCCATTCGTCTATCAATGCTTCGTCATTTATCAGGAGTTGATATTTACTTCCTTGATGAGCCAACCATTAATCTTGATGCTTTAAGAAGAGTTCAAGTGGCCAGCGTCATCCAAGAGGCGGCCAACGAATTGTCACAACTTTTTGTGATTAGTCATGATGATACATTTGATGACATTACAGAAAACATTGTGAAAATTGTAAAAACAGATCAAGTGAGTCGTAAAGTTTAATTTCATTGCGAAGTCGGGAAGAATAGGGTATAATAAACCGTTAATAAAATGAAAGGGTATTTAGTATGTTTGAACAAGTTCATGATAAAATTTTGAATCATCAAGTGATTATCATTCATCGTCATCTACATCCAGATGGTGATGCTTATGGTGCCCAGCTTGGTCTTAAAGAAATCCTTAAACAAACCTTTCCTGAAAAATTAGTTTTTGCGGTTGGGGATGAAGCATCTGGTTTTTCTTTTCTCGGAAAGATGGATGAAGTACCTACAGAATTATATCAAAATGCGCTTGTTATCGTCCTTGATTCTAGTGATTCCAAACTTATTAGTGATGAACGTTATAAACTTGCCCCAATCATCATAAAAATTGATCATCACGTTCCTGTTTCTAGTTATGGTCATATCAATATCGTCGATACTAATGAAATTAGTTGTACTAGTTTGATTGCGAAAATGGCATATGAATTAGAATATACCATAAGCGAACAAGCCGCAAAAGCTCTATTCACTGGTATTGTAGCAGATAGTGGAAGATTCCTATATAGTGGCGTAAACAGTAACACCTTTCATATTGCTTCCCTTCTTACCAAATTTTCTTTTTCACTCAATGAAGTGTATGAACATTTATATATAGAATCTCTCAAGCGTGTACGCTTGAGAGCATCATTTGTATTAAAATTTCGAATCACGAAAAACAATGTTGCTTATCATATGATTCCTGTCAGTGAGTGGAAAAACTATGGAATGGATGTCTATACCATTTCTCGTGAAATGGTTCAGACAATGAGCGGCATTGAAGGAATTCACATATGGGCGAATTTTACCGAAGATGAACAGGGAAAAATCATCGCTGAGGTTAGATCCAATCGGTATGATATCAATACGATTGCTCGAAAATATGGAGGCGGAGGTCATCTCTTTGCCAGCGGAGCTTATTTGAATTCATTCGAAGAAGCCAAGCAAATGTTAGAAGATTTAGATCAAATTATGGAGGAACAAAAATGAACCTAAAAAAAGATGAATTTTATCAAGTGAAACTAGATATTCTTAATAAGATAAAAGCTTACAACACCATCATCATCCATCGCCATATCCGCCCTGATGGTGATTGCATGGGTTCAACATTGGGACTCAAAAGCATATTAAAAAACTCTTTTCCCGATAAAAAGATTTACTGTGCTGGATACGATACCGTCAAGTATCTTGAATTTCTAGGGCAAGAAGATACGGTTCCCGAAGAGTATTATCAAGATGCTCTTGTCATTGTTGTAGATACTTCCAATGCATCAAGAATTGCAGGAGGCAATTACAACAAGGGCAAAGAAATCATAAAAATTGATCACCATATTGAAGTTGAAAAATTTGGGGATATCAATTATGTTCGCGATAACTACCCTTCAACTTCCATCGTCTTAATGGACTTTTTTGAGACCTTTAAGAATGAGTTAAAAATGGATGTGGAAGGTGCAAGAGCTCTTTATGTTGCTACCATCACCGACACAGGAAGATTCCGCTATAATAGTGTCAATGGGGAAACCTTAAGGCTCGCAGGAAACATGCTTGATTATGGATTTAATACGGATGCTATTTATGCAAATCTTCATATCAAAGACAAAGAAATTTTAAAACTTCAAGGATATGTTTTGAACCATTTTAAAACAAGTCCCAACGGCGTCAGTTATATCTATTTGAATGAACGAATTCAAAAGAAATTTGGGGTATCTAACGAAGATGCTTCAGCGCTTGTCAATACCCTTGATAGCATTCGCGGAAGCTTAATATGGATGCTATTTATCGATATCGAAGGCGTCATTCGTGTCCGATTGCGCTCGCGTTATACAGGCGTTGTTGAAATCGCGCAACGATACAATGGAGGTGGCCACATGCAAGCAAGTGGAGCCATGGCTAAAAATCGTCGCGAGATGAAACAAATGGTGAAGGAAGCTGACGAAGCTTTACGACTTTATAAAGCAGAGCACAAGGAAGTATTCTAATGAGAATTCTAGTAACAAATGATGATGGAATTAATTCCGAAGGTTTAAAGCTCTTAGCAAAAACAGCAAAGAAATATGGAGACGTCATTGTCATTGCTCCTTTAAAAGAACAATCAGCCAAAAGTCAGGCTTTAAACATCAAACATGGATTTTCATATCAAAGAATCAATCATTTTCTAGAAGATATCGAAGCATATGCAGTGGATTCTACTCCGGCAGATTGTGTTCGTTTTGCAACTTATTTTTTACGTGACGAATTTACGTTGGTCTTATCAGGGGTTAACAACGGATTTAATCTAGGAGAAGATATTCTTTATTCAGGAACCGTTGGGGCTGCGAGTGAAGGCGTCATGTCAGGAAAGAAAGCCATTGCCCTTTCCACAAAACCACATGATTTTTCAGGAGCTGAAAGAGACTTAGAAAAAGTGCTCGACTATGTCATAGAGAAGCTATTGCCACAAGGCGATTTTTTCAATGTAAACATTCCTGTTTTAGCTGTGGGAATAAAGCTGACCAAACAAGGAAGCACCCATTTCTCAACAGTCTTTCTAGAAGAAGGCCGAGAAGTGTTTCAACGCGGAAAGCCCAATTTTCACTTAGATGAAGAAACTCAAGACAGCGATGTCTATGCCATTTACGAAAACTATATTTCAATCACCCCTCTATCCGTAGACCGAACTGATTATCGAGTTTTCGACACAATTAAAAAAAGTAACAATTAACTTGATATTCACAAGAAATTAAGGTAAAATATAAGAAATGGAGGAATCAAACCATGGAAATATATGAGAACGAATCGTTTATCGATATTGCGATTCGCGTAATGAAAACAAAGAAAAAACCAAAATCATTAAAAGAATTAACAAATGAAATTTTTCAAGCAAAAGGAATCAAAGAAAATATTGAAGAATTAAAAGCACAATTCCAAATGGATTTCATGCTCAGTGGATATTTTGTTTGTTGTGGCGAAGATAAAAACGGTTTAAAATTATGGGATCTTAAATCTCGTCAGCCTTCAACTCTTCTCGACAAAGATGGGAACTACTTAGAAGATTTGTATGAAAATGACGAAGACGTTATTCGTAATGAACTCAAAGACGATTATGTTTTTGACAATGAACTTAACAAAACAGTAGACGAAATCATCAGTGATGATGAAGAAGAAGAAACTGATGAAACCGATGACATTGAGGAAGAGTTAGGGTTGGTAGAAGTCGACGCCGATGCCGATGTTAGTGTCACTACAGAAGTTGCCGTCGAAGAAGAAGACTCTGAAGACGAAACCGACGATGAAGATGAAATTGAGCAAGAATTAAAAAAATAATCCAGCAAAAGCTGGATTTTTTTTAATTTATCAAACCATTGATTTGATAAAAATGAACAAAAATCAGTAATAGCAATGTAAAAATGAAAAAATTTGTTCAAACCCCTTTAAATTTTATTTACTTTGTGATACAATAGACATGTAAACGTTTTTACATATATTGGCAAATAAATATTATACGAAAGAAGGAGTAAAAACTTGTGCCGGCCAATATATCACACAAGTTTAAAGTGGAAAAATGAAAAAGTTTTTCTCGTTGGTTTTAATTTTTATAACGGCTCTGGTTCTTACGGCTTGTGGCGAAAAAATCACATTGACGCTTAACGAAGCTGATAAGACCATTGCAATTGAAACCGGAGGCGAAATCACTGTTACCCCCACTGTCACTGAAGGGTTCGAATTAGAGTGGACTAGCGGTGATCTTGACATCGTTAAAGTTATCCCCGGATACGACACTTTGAGTGCAATCATTCAAGCTGTCGGTGAAGGCTCTGTAACCGTTACAGTAAAAGTTAAAGATAAGGACGTACGTACAACCATTACTATTGTTGTTACCGATCCAGATCCAATCTCTGTAACCGTTGCTGGTGCAGGCAATGTCGCTATTGGCGCACAACTTACCTTAACTGGTTCTGTTTATCCTGCAAAAGCTAACCAAGCTCTAACATGGACAACTGCTAATGCAGAAATAGCTACTGTTAGTGCGGCTGGTGTCGTGACTGGTGTTGCTGAAGGCTCTGTCAAAATTAAAGCAACCACAGAAATCGAAACAATTTTCGTAGAAGTTACAGTTAATGTTGTTAAACCAGATCCAACAGGTGTTACTGTTTCTGGTCCAACATCTATAATCGCTGGGGAAAATGGAACTTACACTGCTAGTGTTGCTCCAGTCCTTGCTTCTCCTGCTGTAGTTTGGTCAACAAGTGATGCTAGTTTAGCTACCATCACTGCTGAAGGTGTTTTAACAGCTCTTCTTCCAGGAACGATTAAAGTTCGTGCAACTTCTGCTGCCAAAGGCACTGTTTATGGAGAAATTGATTTAACAATCGTTCATCCAGATCCAGTATCAATCACTGTATCTGGTGCTGCTGAAGTCATTGCTTTAGAATCTGCTACTTATACAGCTGCAGTGCTTCCAGCACTTGCGGTTCAAACAGTAACATGGTCAACAAGTGATGTTACTAAAGCGACTATCGATGCCACAACTGGTGTTTTAACAGGCGTTGCTAAAGGTACTGTAACAGTTATTGCAACATCAACTGCTAAAGGCACTATTATTGGTGAATTCGCTGTCACAATCGGTCCTGAAAATAGCCAAATTACCATGAGTCTTGATGGCGGATATTGGCCAATTACTGGAACAGATGCGTTTGTAACAGCTGATCCTACTGCAACTGCAACACTTCGTTTTGGATATAATCCAGCAAGTGCTGAATACTATGTTGCTGGTACTGGAAGTAACCACTTCAACCATTTGTTCTTACAAGATAAAGATCGCAAAATTAGTCCATCTGTATGGCAGAATCGTGCGTTCTTAAATCGTAATGCGAATGGATTCTTTGAAGTTCAAGTGGTTAAATTAGCAGGTTCTGCTAATACCAATCCTCCTCTTGATGATTACGAATATACACTTTATGCTCATGAAGGATTCACTGCTGGTTATAACTTCATTGCTAGTCTTCAAGTTGGTCAAATCATTACTTTAAATGGATTTGATATCAATGCCCAATCTGTATTTGAAATTGGCGATGTTGTTGTCAATGTTTATACAGCTGAACAAGCCACTTCAACTGCTAATCTAGTTGCTCCTGGTGAAACTGTTGTTACATTACCAATTCCTGGAAAACTTGGTGCAAGTTTTGATGGCTGGTATGCAACTGCTGAATTTACCGGTGAACCTGTATTAACTGTTAATACAACCGCAACTGTCTATGCTAAATGGTCTTATGATCTATCAGCTGTTGCTGTTAAAGCGGATGTTGCTGCTGGTGCTGCTTATTACAGCGCACAAGCTAAAGAATACTTTGTTAGCGGCAAAACATTATTTGCTACTTTAGAAGAAGCTCTCGCTGCTGTTGAAGCAGACGGAACTGTTTATCTAGAAGCTGGCACTTATGATGCTGTTGCTAATGTAACTAAAAATAATATTACCATCAAAGGAACAGTCGATTCAATCGTTAGTGCTGCTATTAATGTAGCTGCAAACGTTGAAGGACTGACTATTGATGGAGTGAAGTTCACTGGCGTTGGCCAAGTTGTTCTAGCTTTGGCTGGTGGAGTTAAAAACTTCACATTCAAAAATAACGTAGCAACTGATTTAGCAATAGGAAATGGTACATTCATTTCTTTCAAAAATGATGGAACTGCTAATAATGAAAACTTTGTTATTGAAAACAACCAATTCTTAATTGGTGCTGCTACTGTTGCTCCTAGATGGATTCGTGGTGGAAACATTCTTGGATTCACAGTTGTTAACAATATTTTCGAAGGACTTGCTGGAGTTTATGTTGATGGAATTCGTATTGAAGGTACAAATGAAACCAACTCTGAAGGTATTGGTCTTGGTGGAATCGTTCTTATTGAAGGCAACCAGTTTAATAAAGTTGGACAACGTGGAATTTGGGTTAGAAGAATTTCTGCTACTCAAATTGATGTTACCAATAACGTATTTGATCAAACTGGTGGAGAAACAGCCGGCGGCGGACTACAACTTGAAGTTTTAGTTCCTGACACTATTCTTGTCGTTGATATTTACGAAAACGAATTTAAAAATATTACTCATTACTTTGGAATTCGTATAGGCACAACAGCTGTTCCTAATATCGGAACTGTTACTATTAAGTTTAACAAATTTGTTAGCTTTACTCTTGCAACTGCTTATTATATCCAAGGTTATGATGGCGCAACGACTATCAATGCAAATTCGAACTACTTTGATGTAGCTCCTACTGCAGAAGATATGGCATTTGTTTCTTCTTATACTCCTGTATATGCAACTCTTGAAGAACTTGCAACTGCAATAGCAATGAGTAAACCACAAACTTTAACTTATGAGTCTAATGGCGGAAGCGCTGTAGCTCCAGAAGAAGTTCCTGGTGGATTCAAAGCAACTGAACCTGAAGATCCTACAAGAGATGGATACACATTTGTTGGTTGGTATAAAGAAACTACACTTACAACTTTATTTGACTTTGCTGTTGATACTGTTAGTGTTCCTACTACCTTGTATGCAAAATGGACTCCAATCGAATATAACGTAACTTATAATTATAACGAGGGTGCCCTAGTATTTGCTACACAAGCAGATTTGTTTACCGCATTCTTAACAGACTTCCATGCATTCACTCAATCAACTGATACACTTGCAGTGTTCATGGATGATGCTGCTACCACTACTGTTCCATTTGATGGAACATGGCAATCAAAAGCAGGCGATCCAGCTGATTATGTATACCTTAATAAGTTATATAGTGGTTATCGTCCTACTGGACCAGTTGCAGAATCGCAATATTTCATTGAAAATGCTGCATACTATGCAAAATGGATGCCATTCCTTGATATGATTCAAGGCTTTGTAAAAACTGTTAACGCAGGCCAAAACTTCTGGTCACCAGAAGTATCTGATGCCCCAACATTTGTTGGTTTAATCCGTTTACCACAATTTATTAAAGGTGTTAAACCAATCGCAAGCATCTCTGATGCAGTAATGGCTCAAGTTCCTGCTTATACAAAAGCTCATGCAACTTATAACATTTCTAAAGTAACTACTCTACCAGTTCCTGTAAAAGCTGGATTTGTATTTGCTGGATGGTATGACAATGCTGAACTAACTGGTACACCAATGTATGAAATTCCTGCTGGCGAAATGGGCGACTTAACTCTTTATGCAGCCTATGTAGCAGATGTAGCATCTACTGGTACAATCATTGTTAGTCCAGAAGCTTCTAAATTATATTTTGGAAACAAAGTTGTTATTAATGGACAAGTATTTGAAGTTGGCGTAAACTATTTCGACAATCTAGTCGATGCAGCTGCTGCAGTTGTAACTGGAGACACAGTTGTTGTTCTTCCAGG
>JAQVOS010000077.1 GCA_028702495.1 Bacilli bacterium | reverse complement strand
GTATGAGAGAAATCTATACCGATAAGAAAATCGAAAAAATCGCTGATGCGGCGGTGATGTATGATATTGGTAAACTTGGAACTCCAGGCTATATTCTATACAAAGAAGCCAATCTTGATCGCAATGATTATGAAATGGCAAAACGTCATGCCATTGTCGGATTTAATTTAGTCGAATCCATTAAACCAGATTCTCCTCAAGGTACTTTTGAACAATACCTAAGAGATATCTGCGGGTACCATCATGAACGTTTTGATGGAACAGGATATCCATGGGGAACCAAAGGTGAAGAAATACCTTTCATCGCCCGGATTATTGCCCTCATTACCACTTATGAAACCATCACTCGTGATCGTCCTTATAAAAAGGCAATGACCCATGAAGAAGCAGTCATATTAGTAAATAACGAAAAAGGTCGATATTTCGACCCGAAAATTGTGAAAATATTCAATGCTGTGGAGCGCGAATTTAAAAAGATTAAAGAATTAGAGTTATAAGCATAAATTAAAAGAGCCTTTAAAAGGCTCTTTTTCATTTATTCTTTTGGTTCCTCAGCAGGAGGATTTTCATTCTTTTTTGCTAACTCCTCTTTGAGACGAGCAATTTCTTGTTGAAGGGCAAGTGCTTTTTCTTCTTCAGGAGTAAGAGTTGTTCCTCGTTTTTCCCGACGATATTCAACAAAAACCTTTCTAAAATTGAATATTTCATAAATAAAGAATCCAAGAAGAGGTAGTACAACACAAATTAGGAAACCGGTTGGTGTTTCAAGGAATAGCACAACATTCCCAAGCCCACGAGCGGATACTTTTTCAAAGGATCCAACCACCTCAACGAAATGAACTAGTTCAGCATGTCCTTGGGCAGGATCGGTCGATTGTCCTAAAGAATGTGCTTTATCACCTTGAGTGATATAATATTTATCTATGAGGTTAACCTCAATGATTCTATGCGTATTATAGATTCGGGTTCCCTCATCATCTTCCGCTTCAAAAGTAATGATGTCTCCAACTTCGAAAGTGAGGCTAGATGCTTCCATCCAAGTGTAACGTTTAATGGTAATAATGTCACCACGATCAAATCCATCAAAATCATACTCATCGTTCCCAGTTGACATGGAGTCTGATAAAACGACCATATAGCTCTTGCCAAACATTTGGGGGATGCCATCATGCTGATCTGCTGAAAAAGCATAAATGGTGAAAAACAATATAATGATGATAAGAATCGATAAAAGAACACTAATAGTGGTATTGATGATTTGATTGACTTTTTTATTTTTGAACATATTTTTACCTCGAAATGACTAGTTATTATTATTCTAGCATTTTTTTCATAAGTTGTCAATGATTACAAGAATAATAAAATTTTTTTTATAAACAAATAAGGAAATACCCTTAACATTTTTTCCCTTTTATGATATAATAAACATAAATAATCAAGTTAATTAATAAAGTGATAAAGATAAGTTATGAAAAAACTTTATTAATTAACTTGATTATATACGAATAAGGCAGGAGGAGTCTCGTATGATCAAAGTTGCTATTATTGATGATGAACAATTGGCCGTTGATAACCTTCAATACTTTCTAAAACAATTTCCAGATCTGGATGTTGTCGGGGCTACCACCGAAGTTGATGAATTGATGAATTGCTTAAAAAACAATGAGGTTCAACTCATTTTCCTCGATATTGAAATGCCAGAAATGAATGGATTAGAACTTGCTAGTCATATCATTGAGGATTATAAAGACATTGAAATTATTTTTGCAACGGCTTATAATCAATATGCCGTTCAAGCGTTTGAACTTAATGCTGTTGACTATATTTTAAAGCCTTTATCCATGAGTCGAATTGAAAAGACCGTCGAAAAAATTCGCAAAAGAATCCCGAGAACGCGTGAAACCAAAGTGGAGATTAAATGTCTGGGTGGATTTGATATTCTCGTGAATGATAAAATTATCCCTTTTAAGTTAACAAAAGCCAAAGAGATTTTAGCCTATCTCATTCAGGCCAATGGAAAAAGTGTGGGGTGGATGACAATAGCTGATGATGTTTGGCCTGATGCTCTAGATGATAAAAAACTTATGAATAACTTTCATGTGGCCTCTTTTTCACTTCGAACCTTTTTAGCAGACAATGGAATCGCAAATATTTTTGATTATAGTAGAAATGTGTATCGCGTCGATACTTCAAAGTTCACCTGCGATTACTTGACTCTTATAGATGTCTATCGGGAATTCAAAAAGACAAAAGAAATAAAAATCCATCCGATTACCTTTAAGACAGGGGAATATCTTGAAAATCTTGATTATATGTGGGCATTCTCTACGGGCGAAAAGGTTGAACAAATGATCTTAGAGATGGAGCGTTACGAGAAAATGAAAAAGTAGTTCTATCAAATAGAACCACTTTTTTTACGGATGGGGATTTTTTTGGGAATTTTAATAATCGATTCTGTTCCGACATTCACTTGACTAGCAATGGTGAGGGTTGCATTTAGGTGAAGATTTAAGCGATTTCTAATGTTTTCTGTTCCTACCCGTTTTGTTGCATTTAGAGTTGATGAATCAAAGCCGATTCCATCATCAGATACTTTTATATAAATGAAATTTTCATCTTCATAAGTTGAAATGGTAACTGTTCCACCATTCTTTTTCATACTAATCCCATGTTTAACGGCATTTTCAACGAGTGGTTGAACCGTAAGCGGAGGAATTAAGAAGTCGCCTACTTTTAAATCATAGGCATAATTGACACGTTTACCAAAACGTGCTTTTTCAATGTTGAGATAGGTGCGAATATTTTCTAATTCATCCTCAATATTAAGTAATTGGGGCATTTTATTAAATTCGAGTCGCGTTCTTAAGTAAGTAGAAAAGTCTTCCACGAGTTCAGCGGCTTTTCCAGGATTGGTATTAATCAATGCTTGGATAGAATTGAGCGAATTATAAATAAAGTGGGATTGAATCTGTGAATTGAGGAAAGTAAATTCGGTATCGCGGATTTTCTTGTTGAGTTGGATAATTTCCTCTACACTCGATATTTCGCTTTCACGCATAAAGGCAACAATCGAACTATAGATGAGTGTCATAATAATGAAGAAGCCAGATGAAATATTTTCCGCATATAAAATAATGTTATTATCAGTCAGCAAATCATAGGTATAACTTACTAAAAATCCGACACTTAAAATAACAAGAAAGGCATTGTACTCCATACGTTTGTTATGTGAGAGCGTATAAATGGTGAGGAGAACTAAGTTTAGGAGATTCAATAATTTAAAAATCGTCATATGTGAAGTGAAAATTTGAACAGGTGTAAAGATTATCGTCATGAATAGAGCGATAGGAAATATCAACAGAATGGTTTCAAAGGTATTCATCTTTCTAGTTCGTGGGTTATAGAATGAGAATAAGATTAAAAAGAAGAAGAGAGTCGCAAGGTGTATTCCGATTTGATGAATATAGAGC
>JAQVOS010000042.1 GCA_028702495.1 Bacilli bacterium | reverse complement strand
TATTATACACTATCCTTGTCCCTTTGTCAACAAATTATTGCTTCTTTTCCTGCCTTTATTTGTTTTTTGAAACCTGACTGAATTTTTAAGCCTCATTCATTATACTCTAGCACTTTTTCTTTGTCAATTAGAAATGCGCCTTTTTGTTAAAAATAAAAAGCGCCCATCAAACTGACAATAATATGATAATGCTATTGATTATTAACATTTAATCATGCTATACTATATCAAGAAAAAGAAACGAGGAATACATTTGAAGATAATTAATAATAAAATAAACGAAATAGTCGATATGCTTAAGAAACTCGTGATTGGTCGCTATAGCATTGCATTAGCGGGTGCTCACGCTAAAGGAACAGCGGATGAGGCCTCAGATATCGACATTTATCTATTTGTGGATGAGACAAAGTCCTATCAAGAAAGACTAGATATTGTAAAAAAAATTGCTGATGTGAATCGACCCATTTATGTATCAAAACAATTTGATGAAGCTCCATGGGGAGGGAGCATCGATTTTTATTATCATGGAACGCCTATTGAGGTTGTCGTTAGAACATTCAGTCATATAGAAAAACGACTGCATGAGTGCACTCTAGGTATTTTTGAAATTATCCCAGCCGCTTGGACTTCCAATGGTTATTATACCTTCATTTATCTAAGTGAACTATCGTTTATTGTCCCTCTTGATGATAGTACGAATTTCATAGCATACTGTAAGGAACAAGTAAAAGATTATCCCTTGCTATTAAAAAAGGCGATCATCAAGCGATTTTATTCAAGATCTAATATTTGGTTGAATAATTTTCATTATAAAAGTGCAATACAAAGGATGGACGTATTATTTACAACGCCAATTGTATTACATACTGTTCTAGATATGATTCAAGTTATTTATGCACTGAATGATAAATATTATATGGGTGATAAAAAAATACAACAATCACTTGAAACACTAAATTATTGTCCTAATATATTAATAGAAAATCTTCAATTCCTATTGTCAACAGGATATAATGTAGATTATTTAAACAAACAGCATGAAATACTGTGTGTGATTCGTGATAATCTAAAAAACGAAATGAATAAAGTGATGGATTAAGGGGTGGATAACGTGAAAAAAGTTATTTTGGGAGTAGAACGCATCAAGGAATTTAAAACTATATTTGAGGGGAAACGAGTAGGATTAATTACCAATCCAACGGGAATCGATGGTCATTTCAATTCAACAATCGACATTTTTTCATCAATGGGAAATTTGAAAACCTTATTTGCACCCGAGCATGGAATTCGTGGTGATTTTCAAGCTGGTGAAAAATTCAGTAGCTATATCGATAAGGAAACTGGTGTCATCGTTTATAGTTTATACACAGAATCTCGAAGACCAACTAAAGAAATGCTTGAAGACATTGATATATTGGTTTTTGACATTCAAGACATTGGTGCTCGCTTTTATACCTATATCTATACCATGGCTTATTGCATGAAAAGTGCTAAAGAATTCAACAAGGATTTTATTGTTCTCGATCGACCAAATTCGGTCAATGGCGAAAAAGTGGAGGGTAATATTTTAGAGTTAGAGTTTAAGAGTTTTATCGGATATTATCCCATCGTTCAAAGACACGGATTAACTATTGGTGAACTTGCGAATTTATTCAATCATGAGTATAACATTGGTTGTAATTTAACTATTATTCCGATGTTAAATTGGCAGCGATGGATGGATTATGAAGATACAGGATTACCATGGGTATTCCCGTCGCAAAACATTCCAACAAATCACTCTGCTTATGCTTTTTTAGCTACTTGTATTTTTGAAGGCACTAATATTAGTGAAGGAAGAGGCACTACCAAACCTTTTGAAATGATCGGCGCTCCATTCATAGATGCAGATCATTTGGCTAAATCCTTAAACTCCTTAAACTTAGAAGGTGTTTTCTTTAGACCCGTATATTTTACTCCAATCGCATCAAAATATGAAAAAGTATTATGCGCAGGCGTAGAACTCCACATCACAAATAGAAAAACATATGAAGCAGTAAAGACGGGTTGGAATATGCTCTACACCATACGTAATTTATATAAAGATAGTTTTTCGGTCAATGCACCTTATGTCGTGGGCAGACCTCACATGCTTGATTATAATGTCGGTAATGATTTTATGCGGAAAAACACGTATAACATTGCACAACTAGAAAATATTTTAAAAGAAGATACTGAAAAATTTATGTCATTAAGAACAAACTATTTGTTGTATTAACGTTTTATCCATATTATTTTTAAAAAAGTTTCATGATTCTAATAACAGTAATCGATGTTATCAATCATGAAACTTTTTTTATAAACCTCTTGTGTTTGTCGTTTTAATAATATTCAATTTATGATTGAATCCACTTCTTAACGATCACACCATTTCTACTCACGGTATAAGGTATACCCGGTTTTAGAAGATTTGATGAAATCCAAATCGATGAATATGTGTAAGAACCCTTATTAATAAAAGTTATGATTTCTTCGTTGTTGCTATTTTAACCACATATGTTCCACCGGAAATTGATAGATTGAATCTACCCGTTGAATGATTATTACTATTTGAGGCGGCAATTCGCTCGCTTGCGCCGATGCTGATAAAAGTTCCTCTGGTGCTGGATGTTGCACCATCGGAATCAAGAGCGCCCCCCATTCCGCCGCTAAATGCACTTCTCGAAATAACAAATCCACCCGTTTGAACATAGGTTCCATTCGAATCAATCGCGTCTGTATCTCCGGTACCTACTGATATATCGATAATACCACCTGAAATCACAATTTGCATTCTTATATTATTCTTCATATTAACGAGCTTTTGTTATTAATAGCTCGCACCACGAATAAATTACCCACTTTACGCGGCTGGGGAGTATCTCATATTAAAAGAAGGGAATACATCGTGTACCCCCCATAAAAAGATGTGAATTATTTTTGTGCAACTCATAATTTGCTTCCCAACGTGTAAATTATTTTTTAATTATTCGGTTCTATATCCCCAGATGACTGATCTAGTATATTCATTCCATTTGCTATCCCAACCGCTTGGTTTACTACTTGCTTGAGCATAAATTGTTAATTCAGTACAACAAAAAAATACTTTATTACTCACAGTAGTGACACTTTCTGGGATAATTATACTCGTTAAATTACTACAATAAGAAAAAGCTCCATACCCCAATAGTGTTGCGTCTGTTATTATGACTGTTTTTAATGTTGCTGGAATATAGTACGTTTCATAACTATAATCGGTGTAATATTGTCGTGTACTCACCCCACCTGTATAGTAAAATTCCCCAAATATATATCCGAATAAAGAAGATGTTTGGCCAGAACCAGCAATTCTACTTGCACCAATAAATGGCAAAGTCATTTCTATAAGATTACTGCAACCTTGAAAAGCAGAATCGCCAATATGTGTAACACTTTTGGGGACAGTTATACTGGTTAAACTTCTACAAAATGAAAATGCCATAGTTCCTATGCTTGTTATGCTTTCGGGAATTGTTATACTCGTTAAACCACTACAACTATAAAAAACATTTTCATTTATAATCGTGACATTTTCAGGGATTGTGATATTTGTAAGGTTACTACAATTATAAAATGCTCCACATCCCAATGTTGTTGTATCTGTTATTATGACTGTTCTCAATGTTGTTGGGATAAAATAAGTACTTGATGAACTAGATGTGTAGTATTGTTTTACACTATCTCCACCTGTATATGAATTAGTTCCAAATATATATCCAAAAAGTGCAGATGAATTGGTTGCTGTCCTACTTGCTCCAACAAATGGCAACGTTATTTCTATTAAACTACTGCAACCACTGAAAGCACCTTCTCCTATACTTATAACGCTTTGGGGAATGACTACATTGGTTAAACTAGTGCAACCTGAAAAGGCAGATTTTCCTATGCTTAATACACCCTCGGGAATTGTTACACTTTCTAGTTTTATACGGCCATAAAAGGCTTTTTCTCCTATACTTGTTACACTATCTGGGATGTGAATACTTATTACCTTGCTGTAACCCATTTGATCGATAAAAGCAGATGCTCCTATACTTGTAACGGCTTTATCCTTATATTTATTCTGAATTATAATCTCAGTAGTAGATGATCCATCATAATCAGTTACTTCATATGTATCATCATCTTTCAATGTGAAAACAATGCCATCTGTTGAAGCCTTTTCCCATTTGGCATAAAGTATATAACTAGTTAAAATCCCAATTTCATAATTGGCTTCGTCTTGATATGTACAATTACCTTCAGTACTTTCGCTCCAGCCTATAAACATATAGCCATCTTTAGTAAATGTGTTTTTTGGAAGATTAATGTTTTCGTTTGTTTCTAGTATAATACTACTCATCTCTCCTTCTCCACCATTTGCATCAAATGATAACGTACTTTGGTTTGATTGCCATACTGCTATAATCAACCCATCATATTCTATTTTGATCGGGAAAGTAATTGTACTACCATAAGCAGTTTGCCACCCTACTAAAGTATATCCTTGTTTTGTTGTATATGGTTCTTCCAAAAAATCACCTTCTTGGATATATTGAGGTTCTATTGATGAGCCTCCGTCGACATCAAAAGAAACTTCACAAAGTGGTAGTCTTCTTATTATGACTGTATATAATTTGATTTCAGTTCCTGTAACTAGTATATATATAGTATTATCTCCTGGTGAAAGAATTACTGTTTTTGATGCTATTTTGTTAACTGCTGAAATATCATTGTATAAATCCCAAGTTGCAGAATAACTTACAGTAATCTGCCCAATAAATGAATATGAAGTAGTTGAATTTGGCACTTCCATATACAAAGTTGTACCATCGATTTCAAAGCCTATAGCAGTAACTATACCTAATAGATCCCCTTCGTTTGATGACCACTTTGCATATACTGTCATATTATTTGAAATAGGTTCTTCTAAAAGAGAATTTGCTGTAAATGGTCGATTAAAACTATTATTATCCCAATACCAACCAGCAAAATAGTATCCATCTTTTGTTGGATTAACAGGAATTATAATAGCAGAACTACCGCCAGTCTTTATTGATGTAACCTCGCTTCCACCATTACTATCAAAATAAATTGTGAATTCCACACTTTGATTACAAGCAACTAATAAATAACTTATTAGTATAAATGTTAACATGATTAATTTTTTAATTCCATTCATAATATACCTCTCATTCTTCTCACTATTATACAACAAAAACTAATTGAAAACAAGAATATAAAATAAATAAATTGCTCAAATATTGTGTTATTACAATTGATTAGGGACTCAAGCTCTCATTTATTGCACCTTTGTCATTTTGATGTGATCTTTTTGCATCTTTTCCACCATGCATTCCATTATCACAATTGTTTTTTTCATTAAATATTGACTTTTAAACGATATCAAATATCCCGTTTTGCTTTACTAAGTTAGTAGATAGAACAAATCATGAAACCTCTTTTATAATCTTATTTCGTTTAATACTTGTTAGGGTAACCCTTTTGATAGAATTTGTACCCGTAAAATACGAGTCATAAATTTGCGTACCCCATATAAAAAGGGAGATACTTTACATACCTCCCAATAAAGGAATCAATCATTTAGGGCTCTTTAAAATCTTTTATGGTTTTATGGTTTTTGCGAGTTTTATGGTTTTTCTTAAAATCTTTTATGGTTATTAAAAAATTGAGTTGAAAGGATTGCTTTCTAACTCAATTTTTTGTTAGACATATTATCTCGTTTATTCTATAATCTATTGTTGGGATTATAGGTAAAGAGGCTACTAACTCCCTTACCATCAATAATGTTTAATAATCCTTGACCTAATATTTTCGCAATACTGAGTTGTTTTACTTTAGAGGTTCTCTTTTCCAGAGGTAAACAAATGGAATTTGTTGTCACAAGTTCGCAAATTGGGGAATCCATAATGCGTTGTGTTGCTGGATCTGATAACACAGGATGACTGCAACAAACATAAATATCACGAGCACCTGCCGCTTTTAAGGCACGAGAAGCGACACTGATTGTTCCTGCAGTGTCGACGATGTCATCAACAATGATGACATTTTTGCCATCAACATCACCAATGATATTCATCACTTCAGCAACATTTGGTTTGGGACGACGCTTATCAATGATTGCAATGGGAGCTTCAAAATATAAAGCAAATTTACGGGCACGAGTCGTTCCACCGTGATCAGGGGAAACAACAACGATCTCATCAAGTTTTTTGTCCTTGAAGTATTGGACAAATAAGGGGAGTGCTTCAAAATTGTCAATTGGAATGTTATAGAATCCTTGTATTTGGGCTGCATGAAGATCGACGGCAATCACACGATTGGCGCCAGCAACTGTTAGAAGATCAGCTACGAGCTTTGCTGAAATTGGTTGACGAGACATGGCTTTACGATCTTGTCGTGAATAGCCATAATAAGGCATAATCACATTAATGGATTTTGCTGATGCACGTTTCAAAGCATCAATCATAATCAGTAATTCCATGTAGTTTTCATTGACAGGTTGTGAGGTGGATTGAAGAACAAAGGCATCATGCCCCCTCACTGTCTCAGCGATATTCATGTTGAGTTCACCATCAGCGAAACGAATGGTTTCACATTCTGATAGTGGCATTCCGATAAAATCGGCAATTTCCTTTCCCAATTCTCGATTCGAAGAAAGAGCAAAAAGTTTTACTTTTGCTCCGTGGACAATAGCCATTTTAAAACCCTCCTTGGTACACCCTTATTATACCTTTTTTTGACGAAAACTTCAAGGTGGAAACGGTTTATATATTAATTCCCTTTAATAACTTTATAAGGTCCGATGGATTCTTCATTAGGAATGTTTGCATTTTCAATATAAGAGAAGAAGATGTGGGCATTTTCGCCAACCGTACTATCAAGAATATGGGTATTAGGTCCTAATACTGAATTTTTACTAATATGGCTTTCTCCCATAATTTCGGTATTGGCAAATATTTCAACACCCGATTCCAAAACAACATCTTTACCAATTACGACGGTTTCAGGATTATGAATGGAAACACCACTCAGCAAATGCTTTTCAATGATTTTCTTTTGATATTCCATTTCCATATCCATTAGTTGTAACTTATTATTAATTCCACTTAATTCTTTATAATCGGTTGTTTTATAAGCTTTGACACGTAAGTTTTGTTTACATGCGATATCAATAATATCAGTTAAATAGTATTCCTTTTGAACATTCTTATTCTTTACTTTGTCTAAAAGACTAAATAAGATTTTATTATTCACTGTATAAACCGAAGAATTGATTTCGGTAATGGCGGTTTGGTCTTTTGTACAATCACGTTCTTCAATAATACGAAGGACTTGACCATTATCATCTCTTAATATACGTCCATATCCATAGGGCTGAGGATGATCAACAGTCAGGACAGTCACATCAGCTCGCTCTTGAATGTGATTTAGAACCATTGAATAAAAGGTTTCTTTCTTAATAAAAGGCATATCGCCAATGGCGATAATCGTAATGCCTTCTTTTCCTTCTAAAAGAGGTCTCGCCATTTTCACGGCATGAGCAGTTCCTAATTGTTCCTCTTGGACGGCATATTCGACCTTGTCCCCTAAGAGCTCCATGATTCGTTCTTTTCCATAACCAACCACGGCAATAATATTTTGAACTTTTAGTTCTTTTAATGAATCGACTACATATTCAATCATTGGTTTATCAATGATGATATGAGCACATTTTGGGTGATCTGATTTCATTCTTGTCCCTTTTCCAGCTGCAAGAATAATGGCACTCATTTCCATATTTTTTTCTCCTCCGTGTCTATGACCTAAAAAAATACCACTTTCTTGGAAAATCCCAATCTTTTGGTATTTTTTTTAACTTCTTATTCGACTATTTCTTCTTTGTTGAATTCGTCCAAAACGGCTTTTTCGACTTCAGCACGAGTTTCGGTATTGATTGGGTGTGCCAAATCTTTAAAAACGCCAAATTTGTTTTTTCGACTAGGCATCGCTACAAAAATTCCCTTAGCTCCCTCAATTACTCGAATCTCATGAATCACAAACGCATCATCAATCGTAATAGAAGCAACACCTCTAAGTCGATTTTGATTTTCGATCTTGCGTACTCTGACATCTGTAATTTTCATTTTAGCAACCACCTTTCCAACTTTGCTAATCCCATTATAACATGTTTTTTTAGGTTATACAATAGTTTACATAAAATAATGTAAACGTTTTACGCAATTATTGTGGTTGTCATCCAAATAGAATCATTGGGATACGCTATTTTTAGGTCATTTAAAACAAATTCAGCTGTTTCTTTTTCTAAAAAGACTCCATAAACGGTTGAACCACTCCCACTCATAAGTGAGGTGGTTGCTTTCTTTAACATGAAGATATCTTGCAAGGAACTAGGGGGAATGAACCCTTTTTGTACAGCGATGTCACTAGAAGTTTTTTGTAAATCATTTTCTAAGGTTCGTAACATTTCAAGGGCTTTTCCAACTTTTAACGCTTCGAGAAAAGGGAGGATTCGACTAGGATGCTTCATTTCTTGATAGTGCATAAACACTTCTTTTGTTGAAGTCGCATATCCTGGATAATGACACACCAAGGTTAACTCATATGGAAAATGAATGGGTTCGATGATTTCTCCTCGTCCTGTGACAAAGGAGGGAACACTCTTTAAGAAAAAGGGAACATCAGATCCATACGATAAGGCAAGTGTAAGGAGTTCTTCATCTGATATTGAAATTCCCCATAGCTTAATAAGACCCTTTAGGGTTGCTGCAGCATCAGAACTTCCTCCGCCTAATCCGGCCCCAACTGGGAGTACTTTATCCACATAGATCGAGGCGTTTTTTTGAATGTTAAAACGTTTTTTGATATCAAAATAGACTTTATAAATAATGTTATCTTCAATAGGCCCGAGATGTTCATTCATGATGATACTAGGACGGTCTGCTTCTTCAATCCATAAAGTATCACAGGTGGAAATGGGAAGCATGATCATACGCAGCTCATGAAAGCCATCGTCGCGTTTTCCAAGGACTTCAAGTCCTAAGTTGATTTTGCCGTATGCCTTCTCAACAATCATCCTATTCCTCCTTTTCAACAATCTCTTGATATAATTTTATAATCTGGGGGAGGGATAATTCTTCACTACGAACTGTGATTGAAAACCCAAGATTTTTTAAGATTTTTTCTAATTCTTCCTTCGGAATTTCATATTGACCACTCAGATTGTTCACCAACGTTTTTCGTCTCATTGCAAAGAGATCTCTGATAAATTTCAAGAATTTTAGCTCATTATTTGGGCTATAATCGTTTTTAACAGTTTTGATGCGTAATAAAACACTATCTACATCTGGTGCCGGATAAAACGATTTTTTAGAAACCTTGCCTGCGATAAATGAGTTTGTTTTATAAGCCATGTAGACCGAAAGGGCATTATAATCCTTAGTGTTTGGTTTTCCCGTTAAGCGAAGTCCCACTTCCTTTTGAACCATAAGTAAGGCACTTTTGATGGAAACACATTCTAAAATTTTAAATAATATGGGGGTGGTAATATAGTAGGGGACATTGGCTACCACGGTGATGGGTTCATCTCCAAAGGTTTTGAAAATGAATTCAGGTAAGCCTACATCCATAAAGTCCCTAAAAATTAGTTCCACATTAGAATAGGGTGACAAATTATCGCGCAGTAAAGGTTCTAGCGAGAGATCCACTTCGAAACTCACTACTTTTTTTGCATGCATCGCTAACGCTTCGGTTAGACTTCCAAGTCCTGATCCGATTTCAATGATATTGGTTTCATTGGTAATTTCACTTGCTTGAATAATGGTATCTAAAATGTGAGGATCAATTAAGAAGTTTTGTCCAAATTTTTTCTTGGTGAAAAAACCAGACTCATGAATAATTTGTCTTGTCCGATGAATAATCATAAGAACTCCTTCACATCTTTCTCGTTATAACCAAATAAATTCAAGCGACGACGCATTGTCTTCGCATTCGCATAACCAATCTTTAGTCCTTCTCCTAGGTTCCTTCTTTTCGATGCTGAATCGCTTCTTCCCGATAAACCCAAGTAATTAAAAGTTTCTAAAGATAGTGTTTCTTTTTGGGCTTCTTGGGGAATTTGGATGGTATCAAAAAGGGATAAAATAGCTTCTTTTGACATGTGTTCAATTCCAACCTTACGCTTCGAGCGGCTGATGGCTGCTTTCTTAGGGGCAAAAACATGTTGGGCTGTTGGAATAGCTTCCATAATGATTTTTCTAATTCTTTCACCTGGATGATCGGGATCAAGGCAACAAACAATGGTATGATCCAAACTTAAGCGTTTTAACGCTTCGAGAAACTCAAAACTAATAGCACTACCATTAGTCGTTAATACTTGAAGATGGGGAAAGATGGCAAGTAAGCGACTCGCATCATGAACCCCTTCAACGACCACAATCATTTCGACCGAATTTCTTTCATTAAATTAGCAAAGTCAATCAAGCGATTGGGGATATCAATCTTTTGAGGACATTTTTCTAAACAAGCCCCACAAGCGACACAGACACTAGCATCCCCTTTTAAGCTTTCAAGATATCCATAATTCCATCGAGCACTGCGATCATTTTGATACATCGAATGTTCATTGATGATGGAAAAATTATCAGGAATATGAACACCAAAAGGACAAGGCATACAGTACTGACAGCCAGTACATCCTACAACTTCAAGTTCTTTAAACTTTTTTGACATTTCTTCCACAAATCCATATTCTTCTTCAGTCATTTCTTGGAAATGATCATAAATTTCAAGATTTTCTTGAAGTTGACATTCTTCATTCATTCCACTTAAAGCGACCATAACATTAGGAAGTGATGAAACCCAGCGAAAGGCCCATTTGACCATGGAGTCTTCGCTTTTTGCTTTAAACTGCTTTTCAATGGTTTCATTGAAATGAGCAAGACTTCCACCTTTTAGAGGTTCCATGACAATAATGGGGATATTCCGATTGACTAAATCACGATATCCTTCGAGTCCTTGCTGAATGTCTTTATCAACATAATTGAATTGAATCTGACAAAAATCCCAAGGATAGCAATCAAGCATCTTTTTAAAGGTGGGATAATCATCATGAAAAGAAAAGCCGATATAACGAATTTTGCCTTGTTCTTTCCACTTTTTCACGACATCGAGTAGTTTTAAATCAAGCATTTTTTGCATGCGTTCATTATTAACAGCATGTATCAAATAAAAATCGATATAATCAGTTTGCAGATTAGCCAGTTGGCGATCAATAACATGACTAATTTCTTCAGGATCGGTTAAATTCCATAAGGAATATTTGGTGGCAATGTGAAAAGTTGAGCGATCAAAATCTTTCATAGCACGCCCTAAAACAGGTTCACTTTGTCCATCTAAATAAACATATGCGGTATCAAAATAATTCACTCCGCGATGATAGGCCTCATGAAGAAGTTTGGTTGCTAGTTCCTCATCCACTTTTTTATCAACGGTTTTAAATCGCATACAACCAAATCCGAGCGCGGATGTGGTGATGGGAAGACTAGACCAAGTACGATATAACATAATAATTACCCCCTTAAATCGATACTTTATTATAACACAACTCTGTGGATATTTCACTCTTAATATCTAGAATAAAATAAAAACTCTTCTCGAAAGAAAATCATTCAAGAAGAGTTAAATTTGTTCATTAGTTGGTTGAATTTTGGGGAGTTGGAGATGTGAGTTCAAAGTCAGTCCCGTTTTGATCGGAATCCATAAAATTAATCCGAGTGACAGAATGAGTGTTATCGGTATTAATGGTTGCAGCACTGCCTTCGAATAGTGTTGCTTCAACACCAACTCCAACAAAGTCGACCACATTAGCATCTGTTGGGTTCACAACAGTGGTGTTGTTATTAGCAAGTGCAATTTTGGATTTCGTTCCACTCATAGCAATATCAAATGATGCATCTGGGGTTGGAAGATTCACGGTCCCTCCAGTGCCTTGAGCACATTGAATGAGGAAGTATGAGCCCGCTTTAATGGTTCCACTTAATACAAATTTTGCATTAAATGTCCCAGTTGCAGAAGCATATTGAATGCTCCATCCAGTGATATCAATATCTGAGCTGGTTGGGTTATAGAGCTCAATAAAGTCATTTTTATAAGTAGCACCAGTATTTCCACCGCCGCCATATACTTCATTGATAATGACATGGAGTTCTTCTGCTTCAACGGCTTTTTTCGCAGTCATAGTAACAGAAATAGTATCAGTGACAGTTGGAGTGACAAGGGTTGCGGTTAAAGTAACGGATGCATCCGCATCTTGAGGTGCTGTATAAACACCCGTACTGGAGATGGCAGCATGGCTGCTTTCCCATGTGATAGTGACTCCATAAGTGTTGGTTGATGGAAGAGTAATATTGGCATTCACAATCTTTCCATCCCATTCTGCTGTTAATTCAGTTTTTGTAAGAGCAATTTTATCGTTATCCGGTATGGCTGGTAACTCTTTTTCTTCAAGAGTGGTTTCAATATAAAGGCCACGCCAGAATTGATCCCCTGCTACAGGTTGATAGAAGTCATAGATAATGACATCGACTTCAACATAATCGCCCACATGAGCGGCAAGTTCTGTTGTTGCTACAGCCACAGAATATTTGTTGATGCCAAAAATTCCAGTTCCTTCATAGTCACGGATGATATAAGGAGTATTATCGATCGTAGATGCTTCAACGATTCCTCTCACGGTTACGACCGTGCCAAAGAAAGCAAGATCAGTTTTTGGTTTTGCGGCAATCTCAGTGTGAGTAAGTGCTGTTGGTGTGAGTGTATATCCTACACTAGCTCCTTTTGTAATCACGGGTGCAGGATCATTTGTAATTTGAGGCATGGTGTTGGCAGAAAAACTGTAGGTTGATTTTGTTCCTGAAACAACCACTTCATACCCCGCTTGATGTGTGTGCGTAGCTCCCAAGTATACATAAATATCGCCCGTTGAATCGTGAACAAAGATTCCTTTTTCATTGACATAAGAAATAACACCACTGATTTCAACGGCTGTCGCATCAGCTTTGCCTTTGACTTCAAGCGTTGTATCATAATCTGTAGATACTAATGCTGCAACGGTAACAGTAAAGTTCTTAGTTGCTTCATCAATTGAATCATTTAATTGAATGGCTGCAGTTAAGATCACCGATTCAACTTGGTCTGTTTGCGTAACAGTAGTTGTGTAGTGAGTGCCTAATTTATTTAATCCTCCAATTGCAAGAACATCCGGATTATCACTTGACCAAATAATGGTATGGTTGTAAACACCTTCATTATCCATTCCTTCAACATATTTTGGAAGGAGAATACCTGTTGTGATGTTGGTAATGTTCGTTAAAGATAGTTCTTCTTTCAGTTCTAACAGAGTGGGTCCTGTCGTTTCTTCAGGTTTAGGACCACATCCGACTAATACAAATCCTAATACTAGTAGAATTAGGGATAATAGAATTGATTTCTTCAATTTCATTCCTCCTTGTGGTTTGATAATAGTATTATAGCACATTTCCCTCGATGAAGAAAGGAAAATGTTTAGGAGTTCATTCTCCACCTTCAACAAGATCATAATCAAAAAAGTACACGCCACCGAATGTTCCAATGTGATAGTCATCATGACTTGTATCATTTGTAAAATAAATTTTGCTCACCATAAGAGTGATCGTAATTGTCTCCTCTTCTAAGTCTTTGATCCTAGTACTGGAAGCAAGGTTGGTAAGTAGAATCCAACGAGACGGATTTAGGGATTTCCCTCGATGAAGAAAGGAAAACCCGAGTTTTACAGTTGTGTGGCATAAAGAAAGCTTAATAGAAACTTTCAGTATCTGAAAAGTAATTATTAAGCTTTTTTAATTTTATATTTAATACGCTTGAGCTCTTTATTAAATTCATTCCGA
>JAQVOS010000041.1 GCA_028702495.1 Bacilli bacterium | reverse complement strand
ACCATTCCCCTTTTACATGAAGCTCATCAAGCAGGTAAAAAAATCCTTTTTGAAGGTGCCCAAGGAGCCATGCTTGACATCGATTTTGGAACTTATCCTTATGAGACTTCCTCCAATCCATCGAGTGGGGGTGTTGCTATTGGAAGTGGTATTGGTGTAACCCATATCGATGCTGTTTTAGGGATTGTGAAAGCTTATACAACACGCGTTGGTGAGGGTCCTTTCCCAACAGAACTGAAAAACGCCTTAGGTGATCGAATCCGTGAAGCAGGTCATGAATATGGAACGACCACTCATCGTCCACGACGCATTGGTTGGTTTGATGGAGTGGTTCTTCGTTATAGTGCAATGATTAATGGAATGACAGGGGTTGCCCTCATGCTACTCGATGTCTTAACCGGAGTAGATGAACTAAAAATTTGTACTCATTATCTTCTTGACGGAAAAGAGATCTATCATATCCCCGCACGTCTTGAAGATTATGAACGCTGTATTCCTGTTTATCGGACATACCCAGGATGGGATAGCAACATTACTACAGTAAAAAGTTTTAAAGATCTTCCTGTGGAAGCAAAAAATTATATTAAAGCCATCGAAGAGATTTGTTCGATTCGGGTTCAATGTTTTTCTGTCGGACCTGATCGGGAACAAACCATTCTTCGGTCCTCCATGTTTTAGGTGATGATTATGAAAAAATATGATGTGATTATAGTGGGTGCAGGTCCCATGGGGATTTTTACAACCTATGAACTCATCCAAAAAGCACCCAATTTAAAGGTTTTATTAATCGATAAAGGACACGATCTCAGTGCTCGTCGATGCCCCATTCTTGCAGGTCTTATCAAGCAATGTCCGCAAGATAAAGAAGGATATAGTGGATGTAAACCTGCCTGTTCAATGACGTGTGGATTTGGTGGCAGTGGGGCTTATTCAGATGGGAAATTCAACATCACCAATGAATTTGGCGGATGGATGAATGAATACTTATCCGATGATGAAGTATTAGAGCTCATTAAATATGTTGATGCCATTAATCTCAAGCATGGAGCCCCCCAAGAGACAACCAATCCCAATTCATCCAAAGTGTATGATATTGAGAAGAAGTCCATCGCTGCAGGATTGAAACTACTTCGTAGTGAGGTTCGTCATCTTGGAACAGAAGTCAATTTAAAAGTCCTTGATAGCATTAATAACGAAATGAAGAAGAGTGTTGATACCCTCTTTAAAACGGCTGTCGTCGATATTTTAGTGGAAGAAGGAACCGTTCGCGGAGTCATCACCGACCAAAAGGAAGTCATCTTGGCGGATACTGTTGTCTTGGGAATTGGTCGTGGGGGTAGTGATTGGCTCAATAAAACCCTCAGTCGCCACGACATAAAGTTTTTTAATAACCGTGTTGATATTGGCGTTCGTGTGGAAACCAATGACATCATCATGGATGAAATCAATGAATTCCTCTATGAAGGTAAATTTATTTACAATACCAGTGTAGGAACCAAAGTGAGAACCTTTTGTTCCAATCCCAGTGGTCATGTCGTGATTGAAAACTGGGACGGCATCATGGTATGTAATGGTCATGCATATCATGATCATAATCTTGGATCGCGGAATACCAATTTTGCTTTACTTGTATCTCATGAATTTGATGAACCCTTTAAAGATCCCAATGAATATGCTCGTGAAATTTCTCATTTAGCCAATAAGCTCAGTGGAGGAAGTGTCATCGTCCAAAAATATGGGGATATCATCAAAGGAAGACGCTCTACAAAAAAACGGATTGCTGAAGGGTTTGTAAAACCAACCCTACCTGAAGCAGTTCCTGGCGATCTTGGCTTAATCCTTCCTTATAAAACCATGAAATCACTCATTGAAATGGTAGAAGCCCTCGATCATGTTACTCCTGGAATTGGAAATGACCATACGCTCTTCTATGGCGTGGAAGCCAAATTCTATTCGGATCGCGTTGAGGTCAGTTCTGAATTTGAAACTAAAATTCATAATCTTTTCGTAGGAGGAGATGGAGCGGGAATTACTCGAGGCCTTGCGCAAGCTGGCGCAAATGGAGTAAAAATTGCTCGGGTAATCATCGAACGAAAAGAAAGGAACTCGTAAAATAACTATTTTTTTAACATATTCAAATTTCAATCAATTGTTAAACAAGTGATGGCTACTATACAAAATTGTGTTACAGCCATCACTTTTTTGTTTCATTTTTCGCCAAATTGTGTTAAAATATATAATAATTAAAGGGGTATTCTATGCAAAAAATATTCAATGAAATTTGTGAAAAGGGGCGTCTCGTGGGTGCTTCATGTGTTATTACCCGTCATGGAGCCATTAAAGAAGCTTTATCCTATGGAATGAGTTCGCTTGAAGATAATCGCTTGGTCACTCCCTATACGATTTATCGGATAGCATCCATATCAAAAACAGTGATGGCCCTCTCTTTAATGAAACTTGTTGAAGAAGGACGTCTTTCAATTGAAGATGATATTAGCACTATCTTGGGATTTTTAGTTCGTAATCCAAGATTTCCTGAAACTTCCATTACCATCAAAATGCTTTTGACACAAACATCTTCCATCACAGATGGACTTGACGATGAATCAACCGGATATAACCATGTGAATGGAACCAATCGGGATGTCACATTATTTGATTTATTGTCACAAACAGGATCGTGTTTTGTACCAGAAACATTTGATAAACATGAACCTGGAACCAAATTTCTCTACGCTAATTTTAACTGTGGGATTTTATCGTGCATCATCGAAAAAGTGTCGGGGGAATTATTTACCGAATATGTGAAGAAAGTGGTGTTTTTCCCATTGGGATTAGATGCTTCTTATCGCCCTTCAGACATCGTGAATTCAGATATTGCAAGTCTCTATTATGCTGATGCAGAAGAAGTTCGTCTTTCTCGCACACGAGAAGATTTCTTAAGACGTGAATATAAGATTTTTCCTTTGGGGGAAAACTATCGTGGACCCGCAGGCGGCCTCTTCATCAATATGATTGACCTTTGTCGGATTGCATCTGTTTTCATTAATCATGGACACCCGATTTTGAAAAAGGAAACCATCGATTTGATGCTCCAAAAACATTGGGAAGGACCCCGTAATGGCTCTTATCAAGCCAAAGGGCTCCAAATGATTATTCTCGATGATTTCAAGGTGCGTCTTTATGGGCATTTTGGGGATGCCTATGGAGCAAAGAGTTTTATGCTCTTTAATCCTGAAAAGGAGATCGCGATTACTTTTATTACTAATGGTGGACATTATCGTTCCCAAGACAATGGAATTTGTGATGTTCATGAGCAAATGATTCATGCTTTCTTAGAACACTATGGAGCATAAGGATGAAGCTCAACCGAAGCAAAGATCAAAGCATTTGGGTGTTGAGCGATGTTCATGCCCATTTGTCCTTACTCGAAGAACATTGGCGGCGTCGTAAGCCTGAGGATGTATTTATTATTTTAGGCGATTTCATCAATCGAGGAAATGACTCCTTATCCACCTTACGTAAGGTGATGGAGTATGCCAAAGAGCCTCATGTCTATGTCTTAAGAGGCAATCATGAAGATGCAATGTTACGTTTTCTCGCCCCAAAATACCAAACCACTTTTGAAAAAATCCTTGAGAATCCCCAAAGTTTGTATTATCAAATGGCTGAGGAAACAAAAGATGAAACTCCAACTCAAGAGATGCTCAAAACACATTTTGACTCACTCTTCTCATTTCTTGAAAATCTTCCCCTCTTTTTAGAAGATGATCGTTATATTTATGTTCATGCAGGAATTGAAAATCGAATAGATTATTACAATTCATCGAAAAAAAGTCTCATCGGTGAGGATTATTTTTATGATCAAGGCCATGTGGCTTCTAAGATTGTTGTCTGTGGACACTTTCCAGCAGCCATGTATCGTATGAATGAGTATAGCAACAACGTCCTCATTGATCTTCATAAACGCATTATTTGTATGGATGGAGGTCTTGGATCCACCACTTATGGTCAACTCAATTGCCTTAGAATCAGTGAACAAGAAGCCCCAATCTACAAGGTATATGTTGCCGATGCCTATGATATCTGCACCATTAAACAATATCAAGCCCCTCGTGGACATCATCGAGGTGTATGCTATCCTCTCTATGGCTTAGAGATGATTGCACCATCAACGAGTTTTTCTCGGGTTCGCATCCTTACAACGTCCGATGAAGTCTATGTAAAAAATGAATTCTTGCGTATGAAGGATGGCTCCTTGTGTGCCATTGATGATGTACCAAACAATCACCTCGAAGTATTCCCCAATGAAAAAATCAAGATTCTATGTGACCAGTATCCTTCATGGGTCCTTGCCATGAAAAATGGAATTCAAGGATGGGTTCATAAAGACTGTATTGAGGGATATGAGTAGGAAATAATTATAAAGAATAAAAGGAGATATCATGTTTAATACCATCCTCTTTGACTTAGATGGAACTTTACTGCCGATGGATCAGGATGAGTTTCTTACCCATTACTTTCACAAAATCACTGCGAAGTTTGCAGGGGTTGATTCTAAAATAGTTGTTACATCCATTCAAGCAGGCGTGAAGGCCATGTTTAAAAACTCCGGTACAAAGACAAATGAACTCGTTTTTTGGGAACAATTTATTAAAACATTTCCCATTACTCCCAATACAAAACAAGAATTTGAATCTTTTTATCATCATGAGTTTCAAACTCTCCAACAATTAACCCCGTATGATCCGTTAGTTCCTAAAATCATCAAGACCCTAAAAGACAAAGGGTATCGCTTGATTTGTTGCACCAATCCAGTATTCCCTCGCATTGCAACCGAATCACGAATTCGATGGACAGGTTGTTCACCCGATGATTTTCTTTGGATTACGACGTATGAGGATACCCATTATACAAAACCCAATTTAAAATACTATCAGGAAGTCTTAGACAAGTTTCAACTGACTCCTGAGGATTGTTTGATGGTTGGTAATGATGTGGGCGAGGATATGTGTACCAAACAACTCGGTATGAGAACTTATTTGGTGTCTAATCACATCATTAATCGGACAGGAGGTCCTAATGTCGCGGATGATATTGGGTCTCGTGAAGATTTTTATACATTTGTAAAAGAACTACCACCCGTTCGATAAATCACACATAAAAGTGGTTCTATTTGAGAAAAAATGACTAACATGATATCATAGGAGTATAGAAAATGATTCGTTGTCCTGTTTGCCAAGAAGCACTCACATTATTCAATAAGAGTTATCAGTGTTGTAATCACCATACTTTTGATGTGGCCAAACAAGGATATGTGAACCTGCTCCTTCATCAAAAGCCAGCAGGAGATAATCTCCTCATGGTCAAGGCTCGTAAACAAGTGATGGATTCAGGTGTTTTTAATCCCCTGATGGAAGCCGTTACAAGTTTGGTTGCATCCATCAATCCTAAGTTTGTATGCGATGTGGGATGTGGTGAGGGGACCTTTATGCGGGCTCTTCCATCACATATTCCTCATAAGTTTGGGATTGATATTTCGAAAGTTGCGATATCGGAAGCGAGTAAACGTGATAAACAGGCTCTCTATCTAGTTGCAAGCAATTATCATCTTCCCTTCTTTCACCAATCCATGGATTGTTTGGTGAACATCATTGCACCTCATGCCGAAGAGGAGTTTAGCCGAGTATGTTCCCAGACGATTGTGAAAGTCGTTCCCGGACGAGATCACTTAAAAGAAATGAAAATGGCTTTATATGAAACAGTCCAATATCATGACCCTAAAAAAGTGGAATTTCCAGGATTTTATCTAAAGAATGAAACTCGCATCCACTATCAAGCGTTATGTCATGATCCAATGACATTGATTCAAATGACACCCTATTTTTATACAACCCCTGACTTATCATCAAAACCACTCACATCACCGATGCTGACAACTTTTGATTTTATCATATACCACTACGAACGGGAGGTGACTTCATGACAACAAAAAATAGATCTACTTTCATTTTGACCATCCT
The DNA here is from genome assembly GCA_028702495.1 of Bacilli bacterium. Classification (GTDB taxonomy): domain Bacteria; phylum Bacillota_I; class Bacilli_A; order ML615J-28; family CAG-698; genus JAQVOS01. Next base: position 8,490 of record JAQVOS010000041.1, on the reverse strand, counting down.
TCTTTTTGTATCCCTAGCCTTGGTCATTGTATACATAATCGATTATCAGATTCGTGAAGTGGCCTATCGTCAAGATCAAATCGATGAAACTTTGCTTCAAAGAAAGGATGAACTCGCTGATGAATGGAATCGACATTTAAGCGTCATTCAATCCAACCTTGAAACCGTTGTCCAAGCATTCCAAACAGACGGTTATCCTTTTGCCGATGAAGACTGGGGAGATAATCTCATCCCTTATCATGATTGGGATGTTTATCCAACCGAAGACATTCCACTAGATATTTTATTACTTTGGAATAGTGGTCAAATTTATGAAGCCAAAGGCCAAGTGATTCGTATCTTCAAGGGACTAGGAACAGAGGGACTTTTGGTTGTAACACTCGATACCGAGGATATTGCTACCTATGTTCTCCCTTATCTATCCTTCAAGCCTGAATATCAAGAATTTGTTCTTTCCGCAACAGGTTCGATTCTATATGGATCTTATACTCATATCGATGAGTGGGTGAGTCAAGTTGATTTTGAGTCGATTACCTATCGTAATTTTACGACCTTTGTCACTGTCCAGAAAAATGGCGCCTTTTCTTATCGTGAAGACAATCAAGCTTACTATGGGTACGTAACACCCCTTGGAACGGGGCTTTATGTTTTAACCACCATGACAAAAGAAGCATTTCAAACCCTCTATAGTCCGACTGAGAAGATGCTTCGGACCTCGTTTATGCGTAGTTTAATCATCCTCATATTACTTGCCACATATGTCGTTAGTTATGAAATTATCTTACAACGTCGCCTCAAGAAGAGTCGCCTCCAACTCACAGCGCTTAGTACAAGTTCCAGTGGTGGGATTGTGGTGGTCGGATTTGACGAAACACTTCCCATCAAATTCGGGAATGAAGGGTTTTATCAAGCTCTTGGATATACTGAAAAAGAAATGCGCGATAAGTATGATATGCAACTTAGTCGCATGATTTATGAAAAAGACATTGCTTTTTGTGAGAGTGTCATAACTCATCTAAAAACCCATGAAAAAGGCGATTTTAAGATTCGCTTAAAAGCAAAATATCGCGGGCTCATCTGGGTTCATCTCAATTGCTCGCATCACCTTGATCACGAAGATTCTATCACGATGGTGATGCTAGATATCACTGAAAGTAAGAATCTGAATACTGAAATTAAGTCACTCATTGCGACTATTCCCGGTGGCGTTTTGAAAACCACGGTCGATAACTGGAAAATCATATTTGCAAGTGACAGCTTGGCGAAACTCTTAGGGTATACTCCGAGCGAATTCAAAGAAAAATTTACCTATTTCAATGAGTGCGTGGATAATCAAGATTTGGCCTATTATCTTGAAGCGATTGGACAACAACCGGATACCCTATACCTTGAATTACACCTTCACAAAAAAGATCAAACAACTGTATGGGCGATGATTAATGCCACAAAAACCCTTCATGAAGACAATGAATCCATTTATCAATCGGTCATCCTTGACGCAACCCATCAAAAAGAAATATCGATTGAACTCAAGAAAGAACTCGATCGCTCGACCATCGTCATGGAAATGATTGATGAATTCATTTGTGAATATTTTGTGAATGAAGATCGTCTTATTAGTTCTCGTCGATGTGCGGAAACCTTAGGAATTGACCTCATCGTGAATGATTTTAAACAACGATTTCTTGAAAAAGAACTCATTCATCCTGATGATTTGGCTAGTTTCCTTGAATACTATCAAAATTGGGATGAAGGTCAAAAAGAATATCGTATGGATCTTCGTATTCGCCACCCTCATGGTGAATATGTTTGGTACCTCCTGAAAAGTGCAACTCTATATGAAGGTGGAATTCCCTATAAGATCATTGTGAAACTAACGGATATCAATGAAGAAAAGAATCGCATCAATTCTCTTTTAGATATCTCCGTTCGTGATGCTTTTACGGGGGTCTATAACTCGGGAAATATTCCTCATTTTATTAATCAATTCTTAACAGAACAAAATAATACTCTTTCCCATGCATTGCTCATGATTGACATTGATAATTTTAAACACGTCAATGATTCCTATGGACATGACGTTGGGGATAAACTGATTAAAGAGTATTCAGCACGAATTGTTACCTTTTTTGGTTCAGGAGGAATTGTAGGGCGTGTTGGGGGCGATGAATTTGTCGTTCTCATAAAGGATATTGATGAAACGAAAGTGGTCGGATACGTCGAAAAATTACGACGCAAATTGCTTGAAGAATATCGCTTTGATCATCGCATCATCACCTTTTCAACTAGTTTTGGAATTTCCATCTACCCAAAGGATGGTTTCGATTATCACACACTCTTTAAAAAAGCGGACATTGCTTGCTATGATGCTAAATTTCATGGGAAAAATACCATTCGTCTATTTAATGATGAGATGATGCTCACGCAAAATAATCTCACCACCATTAGACTCGATTCCACCGAATCCAACATTTTGATGATGGAGTGTCTTGAAATTCTTGGCAGCCGTGAAAAAGTCATCGAAGGGATCCAAGAAGTATTGGATAAGATTTCTGATTTCTATAATTTTGATGGGGCTCTGTTCTTCGAGTATGTGGGTGGGGAACATCGTTTTATGTATACCATGGGGTATCAGCGAGAACCTTCGTCTTTAATGGACCATCAACTTGAGAGTGAGCCCTATGTTATCAACTCATTCCTCATGCAAAAGTTATTAAACGAAGTCCTTCTCTTTTTAAATGATCCCGAAACGATTCATAATGATTTTGAAAGTCTTTATAAATTATTGAAAGCAGGAGACTATCAATCGGGCTTGTTATGTAGCATTCAAGAAATGGGCGAGATGCGAGCGATGATTGTATTTACCAGTCGCAAAACCATTGATTATCCTAAGAGTCAAGATGTCACCACGCTTGTGACCACGGCTAGGGTTATCATGGGATATGTGAATCGCGTTCGTGAAAAGCAAAAAGAATCAACCGATTCTTTCATTGTTGGAGAAATTCTTAAGCAAAAAGAAGTGAATGCTTATGTGGTTGATGAAGAAACGTATGAACTCACCTATATATCCCCCCAATTAGTCGAAGAATTCCCCCATGTAAAACTGCAAGAAGTATGTTATCGAGCCTTGAAAGGACGCGATGCCATTTGTGAGAATTGTCCCCTTCGTTTACTCGAGAAAAGTCGCAGTGCAACCACCCATCAATTTGACGAATTAAGTCATCGCTGGATTCGTCTCACTGCAAATCGAATCAATTGGAAAGACTCCCCCCATGATCATGCCCTCATCTGTAACTATGATATCACCAGTACCATTGAGAATGTCACCTTGATTGATCCTCTTACAGGGATTGCGAATCTTACTAAATTTATGATTGAAGGAGATAAACGTTTAAAAGCTACCCCCAATCGTTCGTATGCCATCGTTTATGCCGATATCAATGATTTCCGCTATATCAATCAAGTCCATGGGTATGAAATTGGGAATGCTATTTTACGAGAAGTGGCAGTCATCCTTGAAGGTGATATGCGTCGTGATGAATTGTGTGCTCACATCAATGGGGATCGATTTGTTCTCCTCTTCAAGTATGTGAGTCAAGCCAATCTCAAAAAACGGCTCTTCCAATTATCAGAACAATTCATAGAAATCAAGAATCGTTTTGTTGGAACAGTGAATATCACGGCTTCCTCTGGGGTCTACATCATCCCTGAAGATCAAAATGATATCACGAAAGCCATCAATAATGCGGAGCTTGCCCATAAGAAAGCCAAAACTTCCAAACATACGCCCATCGTTTTTCACGAAGAATCACTTATGAAGGAACTTGCACTGGTGAAAGCCATTGAAAATAAAATGCAACATGCCCTCGATCACGACGAATTCTTACTTTATATGCAACCCAAATATGATACGCATACCAACACCATCAGTGGATTAGAATCCCTCACTCGTTGGCAATATGACGAGAATCGTATCCTTGGTCCTGGTGATTTCATTCCCATCTTTGAAAAAAATGGGTTTATCAATCGGATGACGCATCATATGGCTGAAAAAGTCTTCCAAACGATTCGCGGGTGGATTGATGAGCACCTCATTGTCGTTCCCATCGCCATCAATATTTCATATAATTACCTCATCAGTGATTACTTCTGTAACGACTTTATGGATTTATTAAAACGTTATAAAATACCACCCCAACTCATTGAAATCGAACTCACAGAAACGATTTTTAAAGAAGATGTCGGTATCATTCTTAATCAAATGATTCGCATGAAGAATCTTGGGTTCAAGATTGCCATCGATGATTTTGGAAGTGGGTATTCATCACTCATTCTTTTACGAGATTTACCCGTCGATATCTTAAAACTCGACAAAGGGTTCTTTAAAAACGATGTTGTTGGGAAAAAGGAAATGGTCATCATTGAAAACATCGTTCATATGGCTCAGGAACTAGGCATTGACATCGTATCCGAAGGGGTAGAAAGTGAAGAACAACTGAAGTTCCTTTCAAAAATTGGTTGTCATTATGTTCAAGGTTATTATTTCGCTCGACCGATGTATGTCGATCAAGTCATTGAATTATTAAATCAAAAGAAAGGAGAGATTTAATGAAAGAAGTTAAATTTTACGTGTGTAAGCATTGTGGAAACCTCGTACTACTTTTACGCAACGGGGGAGGACGGTTGGTTTGCTGTGGCGAACCCATGAAATTGCTTGAAGCTAATTCTTCTGATGGTGCTTATGAAAAGCATGTGCCAGAAGTGAAAATTGAAGCAAGTGGAAAAGAGATCACTGTTCAAGTGGGAAGCGTCATTCATCCAATGACGGAAGCTCATTTTATTGAATGGGTCTATGTTCAAACAAAAAAAGGAGGGCAATTGAAGTATTTTGCCCCAGGAGATGCCCCAGTAGCCCGTTTTACCTTTGTTGAAGATGAAGTTGTTGCGGTGTATGAACATTGCAATCTTCACGGACTATTTGTAAAAGAAGTTTAAAACAGAGCCTTTCTATCGATGAGAACCTTACTTTCATCATAGAAAGGCTTTTCACATGTCATTTTTATGCAAAAATTAAGAAGATAAGGTATAATATAAGAAACATGGAGGTCCCCTTATGGAACAAAAAGACATTGAAATGAAAGTAAAGAGTATCCTCAACAAATTACGCCCTTATCTTCAACACGATGGTGGTGACGTCGAGTTCGTCCGCTTTGAAGAAGGCGTGGTCTATGTTAGAATGATGGGAGCATGTGTCGGGTGTTCAAGCATCGATCTCACATTAAAAGATGGCATCGAAGCAATCTTACTTGAAGATGTTCCAGGTGTAATTGCAGTTGAACTCGTTGAAGATATTTACTAAAAAACTCTTTTTTTCAATTCTATCCTATGTTATAATAAAACACAGATAGAGGTAACATCATGATTGTAAAAGGAGACATTGTTTACGGTATTATTACGAATATTACAGGCTATGGAGCTTTTGTAACGGTTCAAGACTATAGTGGTCTAATTCATATTTCAGAATTTTCTGATGGTTATGTGAAAGACATCGGTGATTTTGTGAGTTCTGGAGATCGAGTGAAATTAAAAGTCCTTGAAATCGACCATGAGCAAAAACGGCTCCAACTGAGTTATAAATGTTTAAACAAAGTTCGTGGCGTTAAATGTGAAGTCCCCAAATACACCATCGGTTTTAAAAGTTTACGTGATATGTTATCTCAATTTATTAAAGATCAATTAGAAAAAGAGGAATAATAATGAGTCATATACGCTTTGATTATTCAAATGCAACATCAACCCTATCAGAAAAAGAACTTTTTGCCCTTGAAGAAGCATCAAATGATGCACGTCGGCAGTTACTCACAAAGACAGGTCTCGGCAATGATTATGTGGGCTGGGTGGATTATCCCGAAACCCAAGAAGCTAGCTATCGCGCCCAAATCCAAAAAGCAGCAGACAAGATTCGCTCTCACTCTGAGATCTTAGTGGTCATCGGAATTGGGGGATCTTATCTCGGAGCCAAAGCCGCGCTTGAGGTTTTAAAACCTTATTTTCATAAAACCACACCCGAAATCATCTTTGTTGGAAATACACTATCGAGTGAGTATACGCAATCCGTCGTTGATTATTGCCGCGGGAAACGATTCTCAATCAATGTCATTTCAAAATCAGGAAAAACAATGGAACCTGCCATTGCCTTTCGGATTTTCCGCGCGCTTTTAGAAGAACAATTTGGTGTGGAAGCCAAAGATCGCATCTTTGCAACCACTGACCCTACTTCAGGTGTTCTTCGCCATCAAGCCGAAGTTGCTGGATGGGAAACATTTTCGGTTCCTGCCGACATCGGTGGACGATATTCGGTCTTAACAGCGGTGGGTTTACTTCCTATCGCGGTTGCCGGGTTTGATATTGAAGCCATGGTTCGTGGGGCAAAGGAAGCTTTCCACGAATTATCCCACCTTCCATACAAAGATAATCCTGCCATGCTTTATGCAGCTTGTCGAAACCTCATGTTAAGCAAGCAAAAAACCAATGAGTTTTTGGTGGCATATGAGCCAAACATGCTTTATTTCCTTGAATGGTTGAAACAACTCTATGGCGAATCAGAAGGAAAAAATCATAAAGGCCTATTTCCCGTTGGAATTATTAATACCACTGATCTCCATTCTTTAGGGCAATATGTTCAAGATGGACAACGCATCATCTTTGAAACCGTCTTCCATTTTAATGCTTCACGACGTGTAACCACCGTGCCCCAAGCCAGTGATAATGGCGATGAACTTGATTCTTTGGTGGGAAAATCCCTTCATTATATCAATGAACAAGCCATGCGTGGAACCGCTCTTGCCCACATTGAAGGTGAAGTCCCCAACTTCATGCTTCATTTAGATCCTCTCAATGAAGAACGTTTTGGGTATTTGGTTTATTTCTTCATGTTTACGACAGGCATCAGTGCTCATATTCTTGGGGTCAATCCGTTTGATCAACCAGGAGTCGAAAACTATAAGAAGAAAATGCTTGAATTATTAAGAAGTTAAACTTATGAAGAAAATACTAGTCATACTATTAACTGTTTTAGTGCTTACGGGTTGCCATCGTCCTGAAGTCATTCGTTTTGAGGATGATTATCCGACGATGAAGAAAACAGAGCACGTCTATATTAAAACGGACTATTCCACAGCCTTGAATGTCCTTCTCAATGGAACAGGGGTTGTCTTTCTTGGTTTTGATACACGGAAATATGCGTGTCCTTATTGCCAAGAAGTGGTTCCTATTTTAAATGAAGTGGCCATTGAAGAAGAATGGACATCGATTTATTACTTAGATATTTATGAGATGAGAATGAACAACACCACAGAATATCGTCTACTTCTCGGATATCTCGATTCGCAAACGGGTTCCATCCTCGAAAAAAGTGGTGTAAAAACACTCATTGTTCCTGATGTCTATTTTGTGAAGGATGGAGTGATTCTATCCCATCACATTGCAACACTCATAGATGATGAAAGTCACTTTATATTAGGCCTTGATGACACCCAAAAAAATGCTTTAAAAGACATTTATCGCGCAGGTTTCCAAGCATTAAAATAACACTTTGGTGTTATTTTTTTGCGTCCATATGGTATAATAACACTAATAGAGGAACCTTTATGAAAAAAGAAATTAGGATTACATCTCCCCTTGAAATGATGGCATTAGGGGAAGCCATCGGTAAACTTTGTAAGAAAAACGATCTTATCGCCCTTGAAGGTGATTTAGGTGCAGGAAAAACAACCCTCACTAAAGGCATCGCCAAAGGACTTGGAATCCAGGGTGTCATCAATAGTCCCACCTTTACCATCATGAAGATTCACGAAGGACTTATTCCTCTCTATCATATGGATGTTTATCGCATTGAAGCCATCCGTGATGATTTTGAACTTGAAGAATACTTTGAAGCGGATGGCGTCTGTGTCGTTGAATGGGCCTCACGCATCGCATCGATTCTTCCTAAAGATGCTTTATGGATGACATTATTAGACCTCGGTGGGAATGAACGACGTGTCATTTTAGAAAGTAATAGCCCTGCGTTTATTTCCCTGATAGAAAAGGTGGTCAAATGAAAACACTATGGATTGATACTTCCAGTTATTTTTTATATGTCGGTTTGACGGACACAACCCTTCTTTTTGACGAACAACTTCGAGGAAAGAATAATCACTCCGAAAACTTACTAGATACCGTAAAGCGTGCCCTTGATAACACCTCATGGACTCCTAAGATGTTAGAGCGCATTGTTGTTGGGATTGGACCTGGAAGTTATACCGGACTTCGTGTAGCCCTGACAGTGGCCAAAACCCTTGCTTGGACCCTTCATGTTCCCCTGTATACCATTAGTAGTCTTGACTTTGCCCTCAGTGGATATCTTCGTGAACCTGGATGTTATCTTGTGAAAATGCATGCTAAAAAGGATTACCATTTTATTAAAGTGGTAAAGATTGGATCATCATA
>JAQVOS010000076.1 GCA_028702495.1 Bacilli bacterium | reverse complement strand
CTAAAATATGACTTTTGATTTTAGGATTTTTGTTTAAAAATTTTTTATCATATATTACTTCTTGAAAAGTATAGCCCTTCCTTAGTAATTTATCTTTATCGAAAACAATTGCAGTATCTCCATGACCTAGTAGCAATGGCATTCCATTTGTAAACGAAACAAAATTATTTCTCTCAATTATTCCTTCTTCAAGTATAGTGGGCAATACATCAAAACTACACATATGTACAAAATGACTCATAAACAAAACCCTTTAATATTTTTATTGTAGGTATGCCTACACTCACATAAATAAATGTCTAATAGTAATAAATAATAATAATAATAATAATAATAATAATAATAATAAAAATAATAATAAAATTAAAAGTGTTTTATATTATTTAGGAACGATTTAAATATGGCGTACATTATTTTTCTTGTTATATATCCCCAATAAATTATGCGAGGGGAAGCCTGCAAGTCTGGATACTCAAAGACTTGGGAGATCACCAGAAGAAACGAAAGCAGGATAATTTTTGATAAGGACATATCCAATATATCCCAATAATAAAAGTATTAAAATTAATATTACAATGTTTACCACGTTTTTTGAGACTTTTTCAAATATGTCGAATATGGTCATCATTCTAAAAACGTTTCAATATTATTTAAACCTTAAATCCGCTTTACTTTCTTTTTTCCTTGAAGACCTGAAAGCCTGCAAGGATCACAGGAGAAAAGAAAAAAGTATTGTTATATTTTTTGTACAGCTGATATGAAGATTGGTCCACCCTTTAACACTAGAATGCCAAGTATGATGATAACTCCCGCAGTTAATATAATTTTATCATATGTGTCCATCATTCCAAACATGTTTCAATATTATTAAAACATTTGCCCACTTTAAACTCCTAACGTGGAGGAGAGGGAGAAGGAGAGAGGAAAGCCTGAGGAACTGCAAGGCTTGGAAGCTTCCTTCCCGGGTGATCTCCTGGACTTGGTGGCAATGATCACATTAGAATCAATTGGAAGGGACATCAGATTTAGTAGACGTATCTTTCACTAAATCTGGTTTTTCAATAGCTATTTGTTCTAAAGTTTTAATCTCTCCATAAATTTGTTCATATTTTTCAATTAATTGACCCATAACTTTGTGCATTTTAACCATCTGTTGAGGCGATAACTTAACCTGTACTTCATCAATAAGATGCTCTTCTACATCTTCTGGTTGATTAGTATCAAACACTTCATTTTGAATTATGTAAATAAAGTAGCCCTCTTTGATTCCTATAAAAACCCTATCCTGTGTAACTTCTCTGAAATTTTCGGCCCTTTTCGTGATAATCTTTGGTGGTACCCCACTCCGCGTAATAATTTTCTCAGTTTCCAATATTTCACCTCAATATTTATTTAGGGTAACTATTCAGCCCAGGGAAACCAACATCAATAGCCATCATTATTAAGATTCAATATTCAAATTACGGGATGTTGATTTTATTTAATTGTTGGCTATTGATTGCGTTTTTTCAAATATCATTAGTTGGTAATCAGACATCTTGGTTTCATCAAAATCGATATCTATCAACTGATTTTGGCAGGCTGAATAGTTACTATTTAGGATTATTTACGAATGTCATGTTTTTATGGATAATATGGAAGTGTTATATATGTTCGAAATTTTATAGGGACCGTCAGAAGTAAATGCACTATCTCCATTAATCACACAACCATTGGATTCTGATTTAAATGATATTCTCATCGTTGGATCGGTGGCGGATTTTTCATTTAACCTTGTTTGTGTGAAAGAATCACTTGACTGGGGCGCACGAATTGCATTCATCAAATTGTTGATAAATCCCTCTCCAAATTCTGTGATGTCGTAAAAAGAATAAACACCTACATTTTCTTTTCTTATGTATTCGTTTTTCACCAATGCGCTTTTTTGCAGTTTTTTGATGTGATATGTCAATTTACTGCTGTAATTTGGTGGGATATCTAATTCACTCATTATTTGTGAAAACGACATTTCGCCATATTTGAATAGGACAAAAAAAGCTGCCATGCCGATATCATTATTCAATGCATCGATTGCTCGCCTAAGCTCAGTAGGCATTTCATCCGCATACGCTTTTATCTTTCCATTTTCATATTCAGCCATAGTCATCTCCAGTACCAAGTTGTGTATATTTTAGTATACTTTAGTATACTTCAGTATACTTTAGTATAATTGATTTTACTTATACTTTTTTATGTCGTAAAAATAACTAAAACTGTGTGATATCCAAAAATACTTCCGAGCGATGGGATATCTTTCAACAACGAAAGAAGACATCTATTATTTCATATAAAGGTGAAATAACTATTATCATCTATGGTGCATATAATCCCCCCGAAGATGAGGTGCATTTGGGAGAAAAACAACGGCTCATTAATCTTCGGAATTATTTGAGAAGTGATGGGTATATCCACACTTATATTGTTGAAGATTTCCCTTCTGATGAAAACTCAGATAGTCCAAACCTTGATAAGAGTTTTAATTGTTTAGAGTTTGCCGATCTAAACATACTTGTCTTTACGTGCCGGGGAAAGAGTGGCAGTGTTGCCAGTGAATTAAAACATGCAATTGATAATAATTTACTCTCAAAGTGTAGAGTGTTTGAAGAGGTTTATAAAGACATTCCTGCTATGGGCACATTATTGAAGGAAGAATTAAGAACGGAAAGATATTCAGTTGTGCAAGTTGAATATAAAAACGATACAGATTTACATGAACATGTCTTAGGTGATGTGTTTTCTTTCTTCGAAAAATTCATTCGAAATTTGAAATAAAATTTGAAGTGATTTTATCACAGGTACTTAAGACAGTAAAGTTTATACATGATCATGATAATGTTTTCCTTACCACACTAAAAACAAGGTTTCAAACGTTGCTGGGTTTTTCTGTAGGTATATATTTCAAGGTTCACCAAAGGGGTAGAAACTAGTTTTGTCCAAGCAACGTTTGAAACCGACATTATTCATCTTTTTTCCCTTGTTTTCTGTTGATATAAATGTTATTCATCTCCAGACGAAAGGACCTCTTCCCCCCAGTCCACATATTACTTTCAGTCAACTCAATTACGTTTTATATAATTCAGGCGTGTTATAACTGTTGATAAACATGTACATGAAAACAAAATGCCCTGTGTGTGGTACGGATCAGTACCACAACATTAAGCTGCACGCTCTGGAAACAAAACAGTTCACTGACCTGGACAGCGTAGCCAGGTATGCGATAGAGCGTATCGAAGTATCTGACACCATGACGGAAGAAGATCTTGCCATAGAGGTGCTGAAGGGGATGCGCCCATATGTACACAATGGAGTAGAGGTCCGGGAACTTTGCTGTGTTCTAAAAAAGTATTACGGTATAGTTGCGGCTTACTGCTGCGATCTATTGACCAGGCTTAAAATTGAACTGGACATGTATTGCCCTGACCACAAACACCTATATTTTGTTACGCCTTCTCCGGCGTAAACAATGTATAGAACTATTAAAAACTTTTCCATAGTCCTGAGCGGATTCGAACCGCTGTCCCGGGCTCCAAAGGCCCGAAGGATTGACCACTACCCTACAGGACTGCGCTTAAATGCTTTCATCTATACTTTTATTATGGTACTTATTTCTTATGCT
>JAQVOS010000040.1 GCA_028702495.1 Bacilli bacterium | reverse complement strand
AGAATTGTTGATATTATTTCAGACGTTAATTTAGCTTACTCAGAACATGCTAGACGTTATTTAGCAGATTGTGGGCTACCTAAAGAGCGTACCTATGTAACAGGCTCCCCAATGGCTGAAGTATTATATAACAATCTTCAAGCGATTGAAGCAAGTGATATTTTAAAGAAACTAAAACTAGAACCAGAAAAATATATTTTACTAAGTGCTCATCGTGAAGAAAATATTGATACTGATCAAAACTTTCTATCTCTGTTTAATGCTATTAATAAAATGGCTGAATTGTATGATATGCCAATTTTATATAGTTGTCATCCACGCTCTCGCAAGAAACTTGAATCTACAAAGTTTAAACTGAATCCAAAAGTAATGATGCACGAACCATTGGGATTCCATGATTACAATCATCTTCAAATGAATGCTTACGCAGTTGTAAGTGATTCTGGAACCCTTCCTGAAGAATCAAGTTTTTATGCTTCATTAGGACAACCTATTGCGGCTGTGTGTATACGCACTTCCACTGAAAGACCAGAAGCTTTGGACAAAGCTTGCTTTGTTCTAGCTGGTATTGATGAGGTAAACTTATTACAAGCATTAGAAATAGCCCTTATGAACAAACAAGGATGCATTCCTGTTCCTGATTATATGGATACCAATGTATCAGATAAAGTGATGAAGATCATTCAAAGTTACACAGGTGTTGTCAATAAAATGGTTTGGAGAAAGTACTAATTAAGTACTTTTTTCTTTATAAGAGCTTAAATACCCGTGAAAATGCTTTCAAAATCATGGAATGTCTTGCCTTAAAAACCACTTTATGATACAATGGATGCATAGTTTTGTTCATGTAAATTTAATAGCTTTCGCCAATATAATATGGATAATTTGGTTCCAAAGTTTCTACCAAGCGACCTAATCGCTTGACTATTGGTTATAATGTGTTATTTCTGTAGCACAATTTATTGGCGAGTAATTTTTGATTACTTGCTTTTTCTTTTGCTCAGACAAAACTAAATATGATAGAAAGGTCATTAGAAAATGAACGGAATTAAAAAGTTCTTCAAACTCGAAGAGAACAACACAACAATTTCGAAAGAAGTAGTTGCTGGTTTAACTACATTCTTTACGATGGTGTACATTATCTTCGTTAATCCGAATCTTTTGTCCATTAGTGGTATTCCCTGGTCTGCTGTTTTCTTAGCAACCATCATTGCTACCGCTGTTGGAACTCTTGTCATGGGATTATTTGCGAATGTCCCCTATGCACTTGCTCCTGGAATGGGACTCAATGCATTTTTTACTTTCACTGTTGTTTTAGTTTTAGGCTTTACTTGGCAAGAAGCATTAGGACTTGTCTTTATTTGTGGTATTATCAATATTTTGATTACCGTCACAAAAGTAAGAAAAGCCATTATTCGTGCGATTCCTAAATTCTTACAAAACGCCATCGGTGGAGGTATTGGGTTATTTATTGCTTACATTGGTTTCTTAAATGTTGGCGGTATTACTGGTGGTTTAACAGGAGGATTAGTTCCTTCTCTATCCACTTTCAACAATCTTCCCTTCTTACTAGCAATGTTTGGACTTGTATTAACAATCGTCCTTATGTTACTCAAAGTCAAAGGATCAATTCTGATTGGTATTGTTGGAACAACTTTAGTAGGACTTGTTGTTACTTTAATTAATCCTGCTACAGCTTTAGTACCCCTTCCTGAAGAATTTGTGTTTGATATTGGAAAACCATTTGTAGAATTATTCACATCTAATAATAGTGCTAATGAACCTGTATTCCTAGCGGCATTTAGAGGCATTGGTGGATTGTTTACTTCAGTTCCTAAATTCTTAACTTCCTTATTTGCAATTTTTGCTTTCAGTTTAACTGATACCTTTGATACCATTGGTACCTTTGTTGGAACTGGTCGTAAGAGTGGTATTTTCACCGATGAAGATATGTTAGCTATGGAATCAGGCGATGGATTCAAGACAAAAATGGAAAAAGCCCTTTTTGCTGATGCCATTGCAACCTCTGTTGGAGCGATCTTTGGAACTTCAAACACCACTACCTATATTGAAAGTGCTGCTGGTATTGAAGAAGGCGGAAGAACGGGGTTAACAAGTGTAACGACTGCTGCCTTATTCATTCTTTGTATTTTCTTATCACCTATTATCGGTCTTGTTCCTTCAGCTGCAACAGCTCCTGCACTCATCGTCGTTGGTATTATGATGGTTGGATCTTTCGCTGAAATCAATTGGAAAGATTTAACAGAAGCCATTCCCGCATTCTTTGCAGCTCTTGTGATGGCTCTTGCTTACAATATTTCTACTGGCATCGCCTTTGGCTTTATTTTCTACATCATTGTTAAACTAGTTAAGAAACAAGCTAAAGACATTCACCCCATCGTTTGGGGAAGCACTGGACTTTTTGTGTTATACTTTATCTTAATGGCATTAAAAGCTGCTGGTGTTATTTAATAGAACCTAACTCCAAGGAAGGGATCATCCCTTCCTTTTTTTAATGCTTATGGCGGTTTTATCTTTGTTAGAAAGAATCGTTTCATGAAACACTTATTCTTCATAAACAAACAACGCTTTTTATTTATACGTTCCTCCCTAAAAACGTGTTTACATTTTCGCATTTTTGTGGTAATATAGAAAATGATAGTTAGAAAATAGGAGTCAAATTATGGCAAAAACAATGGAACAACTCGTTGCGTTATTAAAACATATCGGTTATGTTTACCAAGGAAGCGAAATCTATGGTGGACTTGCCAATGCTTGGGATTATGGGCCTTTAGGCGTCGAGCTTAAAAACAACATCAAACGGTTCTGGTGGCGAAAGTTTGTTCAGGAAAGTCCAACGAATGTCGGACTGGATAGTGCCATTTTAATGAATCCTGAAGTTTGGGTTGCAAGTGGTCATGTTGGTGGTTTCAGTGATCCTTTGGTCGATTGTAAGGGATGCGGTGCCCGTCATCGCGCTGATAAACTGATTGAAGATGCAACAAGTGGCGCAGTTCAAGCCGATGGCTGGACCAATGATGCTCTCGACTTATACTTAAAAGAACATAAAATCACTTGCCCTATTTGTGGGAAAAGTGACTTTACCCCTATTAGAAAATTTAACCTCATGTTTAAAACCAATCAAGGGGTTCTTGAAGAGGAGAAGAATGCGGTATACCTTCGTCCGGAAACTGCTCAAGGTATCTTTATCAACTTTAAAAATGTACAAAGAACAACCCGAAAGAAAGTTCCTTTTGGAATTGCTCAAATCGGTAAATCCTTTAGAAATGAAATCACTCCTGGGAACTTTATCTTTAGAACCCGTGAGTTTGAACAAATGGAACTTGAGTTTTTCTGTAAACCAGGGACAGACCTAGAATGGTTTCGCTATTGGAAAAACTTTTGTCATGAGTTTTTACTCGCCTGTGGGTTACCTGAGGAAAAGATTCGCCTCCGTGATCACGATCCGGAAGAATTGTCGTTCTATTCCAATGCCACTACCGACATTGAATTTAACTTCTTATTTGGTTGGGGTGAATTATGGGGCATTGCCGATCGAACCGATTATGACTTAAAAACACATCAAAATCATTCGAAAGAATCCTTAGAATATTTTGATCCTGATAACAATACCAAGTATCTTCCTTACTGTATTGAACCTTCTTTAGGTGTTGAACGTTTGCTCTTAGCGATTCTTTCAAGTGCTTATGAGGAAGAGCTTCTTCCAGATGGAGAAACACGGGAAATCCTTCATCTTCATCCAACCCTTGCTCCTTACAAAGCGGCTGTTTTACCATTGACCAATAAATTAACATCCGAAGCAGAAGAACTCTATCGAGCTTTATCTAAAGAGTTAATGGTTGATTTTGATAAGAGTGGTCAGATTGGAAAACGATATCGGCGTCAAGACCAAATCGGAACCCCTTTCTGTATCACCGTTGACTTTGATACCTTAGAGGACCACTGTGTCACCATCCGCGAACGCGACACGATGGCACAAGTGAGATTACCCATTTCAGAAGTATCACAATATATTAAAAGTAAATGTTAAAATGGAGGTATGAGCATGGGTGATTTTCAAGATCTAATTCATGAAGTACAAGAAAAAGCAGACATTGTTAACATCATCAGTCGCTATATCAAATTAGAGAAAAAAGGCGCTGGTTATGTCGGATTATGTCCTTTTCATGATGACAAAAACCCATCTCTATCCGTATCTCCTAGCAAGAAAATATATAAATGCTTTAGTTGTAATGCCAGTGGCAATGTCATTACCTTTGTTGAACAGTATAAGAAGATTCCTTTTATGGAAGCTCTCCGTGAAGTAGCATCAACCGTTAATATTCCAGTTGCGATTACGAAAGCAGAACAAGAAGTCAAAAAGAATCAAAAATACTATGATGTTATGATAGCTGCCCAAAACTTCTACCATTTTTATCTTAAAAATACAGAAGAGGGGCAACTCGCTTCTGAATATTGTCATTCACGTCATTTAGACCCGGACATCATTGAACGTTTTGGTATTGGATGTAGTCCTAAAGAAGTCGATCTCTTATTTAAAACCTTAGAAAAACAAAACATTCTTCCCATTGATATGGCAGAAGTTGGACTCGTTCGTCTGAGTAATCAATACTTTGATATGTTCAGAAATCGGGTGATGTTTCCCATCACCGATTTAAATGGGCGAATTGTGGGATTCAGTGGACGAAAATATGAGAAGAGTTCCAATGAGCCCAAGTATATTAATACCAATGATACGATTCTATTTAAAAAGGGTCAAATACTTTATAACTATCATGAAGCCTTTGATGCCATCAAAAAAGCCGATTCCGTGATTCTCTTTGAAGGATTCATGGACGTCATCGC
This sequence comes from Bacilli bacterium, assembly GCA_028702495.1. Taxonomy (GTDB): domain Bacteria; phylum Bacillota_I; class Bacilli_A; order ML615J-28; family CAG-698; genus JAQVOS01. The sequence continues at coordinate 9,918 of JAQVOS010000040.1, read as the reverse complement.
AAGCTTCCGTGCCGGTATATACCACACCGTTGCAAGTATGGGAACGGCTCTAACACGAGACCAAATTAAAGCGATGAAGCGCCTAACCTCGAACATTACCATTTGCTATGATGGCGATGAACCAGGGATTGAAGCCACTGTTCGTGCCATTCACATGCTTGCTCCTGAAGACATCGCAATGAAGGTCGTATCCATGCCTGAAGGGCTTGATCCTGACGAATACCTTAATCGTTATGGAGCATCAAAACTTCAAGATGTCCTTTTAAATCAAACAATGAGCGGGGTTGAGTTTTTATACGAACAAGCTCTAAAACACTTTATACCGGGCAATATCGAGTCCATGGAGCGTTTTAAAGCTGAAGTATTCCATGCTCTCCAAGTATTTCCTTCCCTCATGGTTCGTGACATATACCTTCGTAAAATGGCGAGCCTTTTGGGAGTATCACTGGATGTTCTAAGTCATGACATGGACCTCATCCCCCCACCCTCTCACCCTGATGTGAATGCTCCTTTTGATCCCATTCCCACCGAATACCCCTTTGATTGGAAAGAACCAGAGAAACTAAGAAAACGATTTAATCCGAAACCTAAATATATTGCCATTCAAAAAGACTTAATATGTTTAGCGCTTCACCATCAAGATCGTCTCCTTGAAATTGAACATGGATTTAATGACCATTATATTCTCGATGAATTCCGTGAAATCATGGCCAAAGCCTCTCATCGAGTATTAAAGAAAGAAACCATTCACTTATCCCAGTTTGCCTCTGAATTGTCTATTTCGGCTCAAGCGATTTATGAAGAACTGATTAACCCTGAGATTGAACCAGACATATCTAAACTAGACTCTTATTTTGAATGGTTTGAACCCTGGCCTTATGAACGTGTTTTGCAACAAAATTGCACAAACATGAATGATGATAAAATCAAGATTGCGATTGAATGTAAACAAAAGACCGTCAAAATCAAAAAGAAGGAGTGATGAAGTTGATCTTTGAAAACCAGCCTTTATTAGAATTGATTGAAGAAGGACGAAAAAAAGGATTTATTCAAGTTCGAAAAGTGTTAGAACTGATTGATGAAGACAGTGAAGACTTTGATGAACTCACTGTAACCTTGGAAAATGAATCCATCGAACTTGTGAAAGATGAAGACTTAGAAGAATATGAATTAAAAGGAACCGATGAGTTGGTGAAAATCGAAGAAGAAGTGATTGAACTTGAAGACTTTTCTGAATTTGAAGAAGAGGACATCGAAATTGATCCTGAATTTGATAGTTTCTCCAATGAAATCGAAAGTGACATTAAAACCAAAGACATCGATGACATCGTTTCTTCGATTGCAGCACCAACCAGTACCGATGACCCCATTAAGATGTACTTAAGAGAAATTGGTCAAATTGACCTTCTCACCACCTATCAAGAAGTGGATTTATCTCGAAAAGTACAGGATGGACTCTTAGGCGAAGAAAAACTAAAGCTTCAACGTAAAGGACGTAAACCCATCGAATTATCAGAAGAAGATCTCCGTGACATCGAAGAAAAGATTGACACTGGACGACGTGCCCGTGACGTATTAATTGAATCCAACCTTCGCTTAGTTGTTTCCATCGCCAAACGTTATTTAGGTCGTGGCATGCAATTTCAAGATTTGATTCAAGAAGGTAATATGGGACTTATGAAAGCTGTCAATAAATTTGATCCCTTTAAAGGGTTTAAATTTTCAACCTATGCAACTTGGTGGATTCGTCAAGCCATCACGCGGGCGATTGCTGACCAAGCTCGAACCATCCGTATACCCGTTCACATGGTAGAAACCATTAATAAACTTGTTCGGACCCAACGTAAACTCACTCAAGAATTACATCGTGAACCGACGTCTGAAGAACTTGCTGAGGAATTACACATCAGTGTTGAAAAGGTTCAACAAATTCAAAAGATTGCTCAAGAACCTGTCTCCTTGGAAACTCCCGTAGGAGAAGAAGATGACTCGACTTTAGGGGATTTTGTTCATGATACCGAAGTACCTAATCCTTTGGATTACACCATCAATGAAAAATACAAAGAAGAAATCGATATTGTCTTAAAAACACTCACCCCAAGAGAAGAAAAAGTCCTTCGATTACGCTTTGGTTTAACCGATGGTAAACCCCATACTCTTGAGGAAGTTGGAAAAGAATTCGGCGTCACTCGTGAGCGTATTCGTCAAATCGAAGCCAAAGCCATTCGGCGTCTTCGTCATCCAACGCGTCAAAAACGCCTCGTGCAATACAAATAATCGTCATAATGAAAACAAGTGTAGCCTTTATGGTTACACTTGTTTATTATGACATTGAAAAGTTCACTAATTTGTGCTACAATAACAATTGTAATTGATATAACAATTGTAATTAGCATAACAATTTAATAATTATAACAATAGGTGATACATATGATGCGACTTGAATATATTGCAACCCTTATTCCTCCGTATACGCGTTTTGCAGATATTGGTTGTGATCATGGGTACTTAATCGCACATGCTTTTGGACATGGAATTAATTTTGCCCAGGCGATTGATAATAAAGTAGGACCCCTTGAGAACGCCAAACGGAACTTAAAAGATTATCAGGGTCAAGTCTTATTTACTTTAGATAGTGGACTAAACGCCCTCGATTCATCGATCGAATGTGTGGTTTTTGCGGGTTTAGGGGGTCGACTTATAGTTGATCTATTAAAAGAACAAGAAACCAAATTACCCCAAATATCCAGGATCATTGTTGAACCCCATAAAAACATTCATTTGGTACGGAAGTATCTATCCACCCATGGCTATAAAATCGTTTTAGAGAAGGCGATTGAAGAAGAATCCATCTTTTATGAAATAATCGTTTTTGAGAAGGGTTCTAGTAACTATACCGAAGATGAACTGACCTTTGGCCCCCTTTTATTAAAAGAGAAGGACCCCATTTTTATAAAGAAATGGCTAAAAGTTCATCAAGAACTTTCGGGAAACCCTCATCCCATGGCAATAGCGAAAAAGCTTCATTTAGAAGCAATACTTGATTTAAAAGGAGAATCCCATGATTATTCGTGATATCACATCTTATCTAGATACCAAAGTGCCTTGCTCCTTAGCAGATCCAAGCGATGAAGGAAAACTTGGTTTATCCGTAGGGAACGATGCGCGCCCTTTGAAGAATATTTTAGTTGCCCTCGATGTGACTAAAGAAGTGGTAGAAGAAGCAATTTCGTTGGGAGCGAACCTCATCATTACTCATCACCCCTTTATCTATAACCCTATTACTGATTTACTCGCAAACAACCCTAGAACCAGTTTAATCTATACCCTTCTTCACAATGATATCTCGTGTTTTTCAATGCACACGAATTTGGATGTTGCGAAAGATGGAGTTGGAGACACCCTATCAACCCTGCTTGGATTAGAAAATAAGGAGGGAGAGGCCCTTCCTAGTGCCTTTTTAAGAACTGGAACGATTCCATCCATGACTCTCGAATCCCTGATTGGCCATGTGAAACAGGCATTCCAGTTAAACGGTGTACGATATGTCGGTGATTTAAAAGGGTTCATTCAAAAAGTAGGAATTATTGGTGGAAGCGGGGGAACAATTGAATCCATTCTAGAATCGATATCTAAAGGATGCGATTGTTTAATCACGAGTGAAGTCAAATTACACATCGCTCAATTTGCGGAAAGCCTAAAATTCGCGTTAATTGAAGTGAATCATGGAGTGGAACGCTTTGCTTTAATTCCTCTTGCGAGCGATTTAGAGCGAAAATTCAACCTCAAAAACCGTATTTTCGTCTCACAGATCAATACCGATCCCCTCAAAACGCTATAAATTATCAAAACAAATCAAATGAAAAATAGGTGCTTCTTAGCACCTATTTTTACTCTTCTATAATTGCTTCTACTGGGCAAACTTCTTGACAAGCGCCGCAATCAATGCATTTAGCGCCATCGATGACATAGATGTCGCCTTCAGAAATGCAATCAACTGGACATTCACTAGCACATGTTCCGCATGCAACACATGCATCTGTAATGAGTCTTGGCATATATAAAATCCTCCTTGTAATATTTTGCTATCATCATTGTACCATAATTTTTTAAAAAGAACAAGACTATTTGTAAAATAACGATTTCATGACGTCAGGAAAGTGTTTCATTGATTAATCATTGCTTTTTACACCGTTTTAGTGTAAAATAATACTAAATAGAATACAAGGAGTGATAACTATGATTTTTTTAAGTGTTACAGCCCTACAAACTTGGGCATTCATTCTGATCCTCGTCGGAGTGTTACTCGTCGGAGGTGTTGCTGGTTTCTTCATTTCTCGACAAGTTTTTACAAAATATCTTGAAAAAAACCCACCAGTGAATGAAAAAATGATTCGGGTTATGATGCAACAAATGGGCAGAACTCCTTCTGAAAAACAAGTTCGCCAAATCATGGCATCCATGAACCAACAAAAGAATAGCTAATGAAGCGGCCAATTTCCATTACGGCTCATCGCGGAGCCCGCGGACTCGTAAAACACGAGAATACTCTCGAATCGTTTGAGAAAGCAATTGAAGTGGGAGCTCATGCCATTGAATTTGATGTTCGTAAAAGCGCTGATGATATTCTCTTTATTCATCATGATGCCCAGATTGATGATGTGACTTTATCGACTCTTTCCTATCAGGAAATTATAAAACTCGCTCAAAAGCACGACTATATTCCTCCAACTCTTGAAGAAGTCTTACTCGCGATGAAGCATCGCATCTTCATGGACATTGAGTTAAAAGAGATGGGATATGAAGAAGTGTTTATAGATGCGATTCTAAAACATTTAGAACCCCATATGTTTTACATTCGGACTTTTGATGATTCCTCGATTCGTGCCATCAAAAAGGTTCATCCTGAAGTCACAGTCGGTCTCCTCCTCGGAGTTGAAACCCCAAAACATGGTGTATGGACTCGATTGGGTGAACTATTTCCGCTTGCACGAATTATTAAAACCCGATGTGACTTTATATCTCCTCATTACCGTTTGGTGAAGTTTGCCTATGCATTTCGGATGCACTGTCTTAAAAAACCAGTCTATGTCTGGACGGTGAATGATGAATCCCTTATGATAAAAATGATAAAGAAACATGTAGATGGTCTAGTCACAGATTACCCCAACATTGCCCTCAATCTACTAAAAAAAGCTGAAGGAAACTGATGTCATCAGTTCACTTTAGCTTTTTTCTTTCCCCAATTCACCTGTGCTTCTTCATGGTGTTTCAGGCGTTTTATATTACTGGTGTGACGAATAAAGATGATCCCGGCAATAATCGCAACGCCAATCGGGAAGGTCATATCATAAACAGGATTAAAAGGGACAATACTATTAATAATATATAAAACAATGGATCCAATAAAGGCTGTGAGCGTCCCCATAAGCGATCCTAAAGAAACGTATTTACTCTTATACAAAGTCACGAAAAAGACACCGATTCCTAAAACAAAGAGAAGAGGACTATAAGCAAGTAAAACCCCACCGCCTGTTGCGACTGCTTTACCCCCTTTGAATCCGAGATAGATGGGGAAAGTATGGCCAATGACAGCTGCGAGTCCATAAAGCATGGGACTAAAAAGACAATACTCTATGGAAACTAGTCCTGTTGTGAATAAAGAAGTAATAAGGGCACCTTTGACCATATCACATATATAGGTGATGATGGCATACTTTTTACCCAGAATTCGTCCCGTATTCGTTGCCCCGATATTTTTACTGCCGTGTTCACGGATATCAATGCCTTTCATTTTTCCAAAAACAAAGCCCCATGGAATGGATCCTAAAAGATATGAAATTAGAAGTAGTAGTAGTTGGATGAATAGTCTCATTAAGGACCTCCATGAATAATATGTACTATTATATCTTACTTTAACGGTTTTATCAAGAAAAAACGTTTTTCTTTCTTGCAGGAAAAAAGCAGTTTAAACATCCATTAATATGAAATAATCGCTTAGCATTTATCAAATTTCTTAAATTCTTTTAATATGTTCATAATGCTGATATGAATATATTAAAATAATTATTAAACCAGTTGTAATTTCATTAAACTTATGCTATAATATATATATGATTATATTATAATTAATCGAAAGGATGAACAAAATGGCAAACAAATATTATGGAGAAGATCAAATCCAAGTCCTACAAGGTCTAGAAGCGGTTAGAAAACGACCGGGCATGTACATCGGCTCATCCGATGCCACTGGCCTACATCATTTGATTTGGGAAATCCTCGATAATGCAATGGATGAAGTATTAGCAGGAGAATGCAATCACATTAGACTCATCATCCACAAAGGCAATAGTGTTGAAGTTCAGGATAATGGCCGTGGTATCCCCATTGGGATGCACAAGACAGGAATTCCTACTCCTCAAGTTGTTTATTGTTCGCTTCATTCTGGAGGTAAATTTGATGGAGACGGAGCCTATAAAGTATCAGGCGGTCTTCATGGTGTCGGAGCCTCGGTTGTGAATGCTCTTTCTGAATGGGTTGAACTCACCATTCAGCGAGATAAGAAAATATATTATCAAAAATTTGAAAATGGGGGCTCTGTGATTCACAAGCCCAAGATTATTGGCGAATCGAAGAAGACAGGAACAACCGTTCACTTCAAACCAGATTCTACCATCTTTAGTACCACCATCATCGATTATAAATTATGTCTCACTCGTCTAAAAGAAGCTGCATACTTACTCAAAGGGTTGCATGTAGAACTCTTTGATGAGAGGACCAATCAAAGTGATGCCTTCCTATTTAAGAATGGAATTATTGAATTTATTCAAAAAATCAATGAAGGAAAAGATGTCATTCATGAACCAGTTTACTTAGAAGGAACAAGTTATGATATTGAAGTAGAAGCCGTGGTTCAATTTTCCAATAAAACCTATTCTGAAAACATTCTATCCTTTGTCAATAACATTCGTACCCACGATGGTGGAACGCACGAAATCGGCTTTAAAGCAGGTATTACGCGCGCCTTTAATGAATATGCCCGTAAAAAAGGAATCTTAAAAGATAAAGATCCCAATCTTGAAGGGATTGATATTCGTGAAGGGATGACCGCCATCATCAATGTGCGGATTCCTGAAAAATTATTGCAATTTGAAGGACAAACCAAAAATAAACTCGGAACAGCCGATGCAAAAATTGCTTTAGAAACAATCATCGTTGAAAAACTCGGGTTTTACTTGGCTGAAAAAGGTGAAATTGCAAATACCCTCATTCAAAATGCCCTAAGAGCTTATCGTGTTCGAGAAGCGGCTAGATCGGCTCGTGATAATGCTCGTATGATTAAGCAAAAAATCACAAAAACAGCAAATCTTGCTGGGAAACTCTCCCCAGTTCAAGAAAAGAATCCTGATACCAATGAGCTTTTTCTCGTTGAAGGAGATTCTGCGGGAGGTTCCGCTAAGCAAGGTCGTGACAGAACTTTCCAAGCCATCCTTCCCCTTCGTGGTAAAGTCATCAATTCTGAGAAAACCAAAGCAGAAGAACTCTTAAAAAATGAAGAAATCATGTCCATGATTTATTCCATTGGAGCTGGATTTGGCAAAGATTTCAATGCTTCCAAATCAAACTATAAAAAAGTCATCATTATGACCGATGCCGATACTGATGGTGCTCATATTCAGATCTTATTACTCACTTTTTTCTTCCGTTATATGCAAGAACTGATTGAAAAGGGATATGTTTACATTGCCCTTCCCCCACTCTATAAGGTGAACTTTAAAAACGAAGTCAAATATGCTTGGAGCGATGAAGAACTCAAAGAAATCACTGCTCAATCGAAAAACTTCACCATCCAACGTTTTAAAGGGCTGGGTGAAATGAATGCTGAACAATTATGGGATACAACCATGAATCCCAAAACTAGAACCCTGATCCAAGTGAAAATCGAAGATTTTGCTGAAGCAGATGAACGCGTTTCTACCCTTATGGGGGATGACGTAGAACCAAGAAGACGCTGGATAGAAGAAAATGTATCATTTGACTATGTTGATAACTTTACGCTTGAGGAGGTGGACGTGAATGAGCAAGACTAAGAAAAAAATCATCGATAAAATCGAAGAATATGTTGAAGAAAATATCATTAGTGATAATCTTGAGAACATCTTCGGTGATCGTTTTGGACGATATTCAAAATACATCATTCAAGATCGTGCTCTCCCAGATGTCCGAGATGGCTTAAAACCTGTGCAACGACGCATTCTTTTCGCGATGTATAAACTTGGAATGTTTCGTAACAAGCCTTATAAAAAATCTGCGCGAATCGTCGGTGAAGTCATTGGTAAATATCATCCTCATGGAGATACCTCCGTTTATGATGCGATGGTTCGGCTTTCCCAAAACTTTAAAATGCGCCTCCCCTTAATCGATATGCATGGAAATAACGGGAGTGTCGACGGCGACCCCGCAGCTGCCATGCGATATACTGAAGCAAGACTGAGTGTCTTTGCGGAATACTTGCTCCAGGACATTGCAAAGAAGACCGTTGGTTTTGTTCCTAACTTTGATGATGAAGAGTATGAACCAACTGTTCTCCCCGCAAAATACCCCAATCTCCTAGTCAATGGAGCAAATGGTATTTCTGCCGGATATGCCACCGAAATTCCTCCTCATAATGTTGATGAAGTCATCACAGCGACCATTCATCGCATCAATCATCCTGATTGTGACTTAAAAGACATCATGAACATCATCCAAGGACCAGACTTCCCAACCGGAGGGATTATCCAAGGTTATAATGGCATCAAAGATGCCTATAAAAAGGGAACAGGAAAGATTGTTGTTAAGTCAAAAACAGAAATTGTAAATAAAGGAACGATGTCACAACTCGTTATCACTGAAATTCCTTATGAGGTGAATAAAGCCGTTTTAGTGAAACGTATGAATGATGTTGTAAGTCAGAAAAACGTCGATGGTGTCATCGATATTCGCGATGAATCCGATCGTACTGGACTACGAATTGTTGTTGATATTAAAACTGATGCCAATCCTGAGTACATTCGCGATTTCTTCTTTAAATCAACCGATTTACAAATTAATTATAATTTTAATATGGTTGCTATCAATGATAAACGTCCTGAACTCATGAGTCTTTTGGCTCTTTTGGATAGTTATATTGAACATCAAAAAGAGATTATTACCAATCGAAGCAATTTTGAACTAAAAAGCGCGTCAAAAAGACTCCATATCGTCGAAGGGCTCATTTCAATGACCTCCATTTTGGATGCAGTTATTAAAACCATTCGTAATTCAGCCAACAAGAAAGACGCAAAAGAAAACCTTGTATCAACTTATAGTTTCACGGAAGAACAAGCAGAAGCCATTGTGATGCTTCAATTATATCGCCTCACAAATACCGATATTGTTGCCCTTGAGAATGAGCAAACGGAACTAAAAGCCTATATTGAGACCCTCAATCGCATTCTCGCTGATGAAGATGTTCTCTTAGAAACTATTAAAAAGGAACTCTTAACGACTCAAAGTGTTCTTACCAGTCCACGTAAAACCGTGATCGAACACAAGATTGAAGATTTAAATGTTGAAGTGAAGAAGCTCATTCCGAAGGAAGATACGATTGTCTTAGTCACTCAAGATGGTTATATCAAACGAATCGCTCCGAAATTCTATAAAATGGAAGAAGAAACCAAACTTAAAGACAATGACATCATCACTGGAACTTACGAAGTGACCACGCTTGACACCCTTCTCATGTTTACAAACATTGGAAATTATGTCTATTTGCCGGTTCAAAACATTCCTGAAGTGCGTAATAAAGACCTTGGTTATAATGTATCAACGCTTGCAAACATTGAAGCAAACGAAAAAGTAATCTTCACCGTTCCAATTTCTGATTTCGCTCAAGAA
>JAQVOS010000003.1 GCA_028702495.1 Bacilli bacterium | reverse complement strand
AATGCTCTCGCACCCTCCGCCACCTGATTCTTCAGCTGGTTGGAAGACAAGAACGATGGTTCCTTTGATTTCTTTCTTAAATTTGACTAAGTTTTTTGCAACCCCTAATAGAATGCTCATGTGAACATCATGTCCACAAGCATGCATCACACCTTTATTACGTGACATGAAAGCGTGTCCGGTTGCTTCTATGATGGGAAGGGCATCCATGTCTGCTCTTAACGCCACACAAGGTCCTGGCTTTTCGCCTTGAATGGTGGCAATGAGTCCTGTTTGACCCACTCTTTTAATGGTAAACCCACCTATAGTATTGAGGAATTTTTCAATGTATTGAGCCGTTTGGACTTCCTTATGTGATAACTCAGGGTTCATATGTAAATGACGACGAATTTGAATGAGTTCATCCAACATTTCTTTGGTATTATTGCGAATGAGGTCAATCATTTGATAACACTTCCTTTCATTCATTATAACAAAAATGGATTTATTTTCATAGCCTTTTTAAAAAACACTTAGCATAATTTCATGATACTAAGTGTTTTTACCTATTAATGAACTGATAAGAAATGACGAAATGGGCATTGGATTCTAGGACCACTCCTAGGACTAAAAGTTCACGACCTGAAGATCCAAATTCGCGATCAAGATAAGTAGATGATAAAATGAGGGTATTTCCTTCAATGGTGTAATCCTCTGGGGTAATGGTTCCGCCACTGATACTGGAAATCACACCATCATAGAGTTCAAAAACCATTTCAATGGAAGAGCCACTTTGATATTGATAGGATCCAGTTCCAACAACATGCGGCTCGCGAGTATCACCGACTGTTAGGTGTATCACAATTTTTTCATCACTTGTATAGAGGAAAAAGATATATTTTCCATAGGAATACTCATCAAGGTAATACTTTGCCATTGTGAGGGTATCCTCTTCAATCAAAATATCACTTGAGATTAATAAGTTATCGTCTTCATCGTGTAATGCGATTACAGGGTGATTTAGAGGGGTTAAATCAATGATTACATGCTCTTCTTGCCCTTTGAGATAGGTGACTTCCCAAACATCACTTGCATCAACAAAAGTGTGATAAGCCAGCGGTAAACTGAAGCTTGAGCGCTGATCATGAGGATATAATGTGGAGAGACAGATGCCATAAAAAGTGTTGATTGGAAGGGAGGATAAAGCATAATCGTTCGTATTCACAATGATTTGTTCACCATTGATATCAACAATATACCCTAGTGCTTGGTCTACTACATCCCACAATAGGACATCTTCTTCAATGCGGATATTCACAGGAAAAGTGGTATCCCGAATAATGGTGAAAGTATACGCCTCTGAGGGTTTAGAGTATGCTTTCCCTTGAAGGGTAATGATTTTCACTTCGTAGGTTCCGGAATCGAGGTTACTCGTATCGAATTCAGAACTACTCACTTCATAAACAAAGCGCCCAATGAGACACTGATATCCCGTTGCTCCATAGATAGCACTCCATGTTAAGCTTTCTTCGTGATAGTAAATGTTACTCGGAGGTTCAATTGGGTCCACCTTTTTGGTGCAAGATACTAAAAAAAGGATACATAAAAGAATCAATAAACTTTTTTTCATGTTAACCTCCATTAGTTATTATTATACTATCTTTTCATAATTCTTCAAGAACAAAAATAAAACTCTTGTAGTGCGACTCGTATCAATCACACTACAAGAGTTACCTATTCATTAATCAGAAATGTTTGGATCGCCATTTGCGAAAACAAAAGCAGCGATATCTTGACTATAATAATCAATAAAGGGATTACGATTTCCTTGAGTTTCATAAATCGTTTGATTGCGTGTGATTTCATAATAACTCACAGGATCTTCTTCATTCCATTGTAATAACATGTCTAAATAGCCATAATAAATGGTTCCTTCGACGGCATTCGTATCTCCCTCTTCAACAAGAGTCAAATGAGGATACATAAGCGTCATATAGAAAAGGATTCTTGCGATATCGCCAATATATTCATCCCCTGGATAAAAGATTTCATTGGTTAAATAGGGTCCTACAGAGGAGCCGTTCTCTTCTCCATAGAAATGATCGGAGTGGGTACTATTAGGACTCGCTAAAGCATTCCATAGATTATGTAGATCACTAAAATGACCTAGGTTTTCATTATCAGGACGATAGTCAAATGACCCATCATTTAAAACATAATTAACGTATCCGGTTGTTAAAGTGCGATCTTGATTACTTGGCATAATTCTCATATCGTTACAAGCCCATACATGTTCACGATTGATAGAAATAGAGAACCCATCTCCAGTAATATTGCCACCATCTCCCCATCCAGCAAGTCCTTCAGCTGTTACTTTTCCATAACTAGGAGATGTTGGAACATCATATAAGATAACTTGTTTGCCGTTCTCATAGGTTGTATAGACGTATCTTGCATCCCCATAAGATACATAATCGACCGTGCTTCGTAGTAACAACGCAAGATCAGTTAAAACATCATCACTTGATGATAATGAGGAATAATATGAAATACTGGACCAATTATAAGTAGGTGCTACTACCTCAATGGTGAGTGTGAGAGTTCCGACATTGTCTGCATTATCTCTTGCAGAGAATGAGATGACATAAGAACCAGAAGTAGTGAAATGATATTCATTACCACTCACATGGAAATCATCTATAGCTAATAAGTTTGATTCAACCCGATTGGAGATATTACCATCTGTATCATCGATTGCGAAAATAGAAGGTAATGTCCAATTATCCCCTACAGATAACTGAACCACCCCACTTTCATAGGATGGTTCAGATGTTATATTGGGCTGTGTTTCATCTATAGGGTCAGTTATTCCGACATTGCACGGATCGAGAAGTCATCAACAACCATTGCATAATTTGTATTGGTTGCACTAGTAGCACTATCCATTTGTACCAAAAGTCTATATTTTCCTTTTCCTGAAACAGTATATACGATTTCTTGATATGATGTTGTAACGGTATTAACAAGATTTGATATTAATGTTTTGCTAGTCAATGTTTCCCATACGCTAGTATTTGTATTATAGTATTGCAATACGAAGACCGGGTTTGTTGCTTTTGTTGTGTCTTTTATATTTGTAATTGCACTTGAGGACCATGCCGTATATTTAAAACTAATTTCTTCAACATTATATGAAACACTTGTCAGGTCAATTTCCACATATGCGACTAAGTACCCTTTAATCGGCGCTAATATTAGTGCTGGAGTATATCCACTTAAGGTATTAATTTGAGCTCTATTTTTATTAAGAGTATATGATATGCCATCATTATTGTCGAAAGTAACAGTACCGAGAGCATATCCTGTTTTATTGTCTGTTCCAAAATTGAAAACGTATTGCTCCGTCATGGTTCCTGTGGGTATTTCTTCAAATAGACCACTCACTGTTTGGTTAGATGTAATATCATTTATTGTTATTGTTAATGTAGATGTTTGATTTTCATATGTTGTGGTTTCACTGTTTATTGTGTGTGAAACTAAACGATACCCAGTTGCAGGTGTAAGAGTAATGTTAACACTACCACCTTCGATTACGCTTGGATTATTTGTTGAGACGGTTCCATAACTATCATCATTTGAACCTACATTAATATCAAAATAATTGGGCTCAGTGACTATAATAATGTGTTCATCATATACATTTGAATCTTTAACTGAGGTGGCAGTAATTGTGACAGTTCCTGCAGCAACCCCAGTCACTTCACCTGTTGAGCTTACAGTAGCGATTGATTCATTACTTGATGACCAATCAACGGTAGGTACTGCACCAGAAGGCGACACAGATGAAGATAGCTGAATTGTTTTAGTTTCCAAAACACGTGTATCGCCAGAAACTGTAATAGTGATCGGCATGATTTCTGTCGTTTGATGACTTCCAATGTAAGCAAATGTGTCTTGAGGATATGCATCCCATTCAGAGGTTGTCCATGTACTATTTGGATAATAAATACCAAATTTCCTCACTAAAGTCATATCCAATGTTGATCCATCATCCCATGTCCAGGCAGTGCCTGGGTCGGTTCCAACCATCCCAATAATATCAACAATTTCACCATTTTTCTCTAATGTCACTGCATCGTCACCATTGAAATACGTTACTGAAGCAGCAATTTGACCTTTACTTGAGATGTCGGTAACGGCTGCGCTGTTGTAAACCACATAAGTCGATTTAGATGCAAGTGTACCAGATAAACTTAAAGGATTAGAGGCTGTTCCTGAACCATTTGTATAAAGCTTTAATGAATAATTTGATAAATCAATGGTTCCATTTGTTGGATTATATATCTCAATCCACTTATTATTACTTCCACCTTCTCCATATTCACTAATGAATAAGTCATTCGGGTTCGTAGTAACAATATCACTATAGACTGTGCTTATTTGTCCGGTTGATACATTTGAGTAAATTAAATAAGAACGAAGATGTCCAGTGTTGTTTTTTTCTACACTAACTAAGAATTCTCCATTTTCAGCATTGTATTTGCCAATGACTTTTCTAGATACTGAAGTTGTGTCAACATCGAAAGTGTCTAGGGTGCTTGAATAAAGAACTCCCACTTCAACGACTACATATCCTTCTGGTAATTCAAAGTGTCCTTGATAACTAAAATATCCTTCTTTCAAATCCAACTTATTTTCTAAGAATATTGAAGCAACAGTTGTTGGTTGTTCACTAGTATAAACAGCTGTTAAAGTCATTGCTTTTAAAACTGTTAATTGATAAGTAGCTTGACGACTCACAACTTTTCCACTAGATTCCCAATGACTAAAATATTGTCCTTCAGTGGGAGCATTCGCAACCACCGTGATAAGTTCATTATAATCATATGTGTCACTTCCTGTACCATTGTTAACAGTGACAGCATAAGTAGCGTCATTTATTTTTTCATATTGTAATACTAGTACCGTATTACCAGTAATTCCAGTGAGTGAACCACTCCATTTAGCAGTTGTTGAAACTTGATATCCTGGTTTTGATGGTAATCCTTCTGTGATGTCTGTTGCATCTCCATTAGGACTGACGTACTCAACTTTTAAAAGTTTCCCGTTAGAGTCCATGAAAACAACAGCATATTTATCTGTTGGTGCAAAAATAGCTTTTAGATTTAAATTTTCAGTGGCAAAGAATGGGTGGTCAACGGTAGTAATATCTTTACGAACGACTCCATTAACAATCCAAAATGCAAATGAATGATCATTGGCTTGCAGATTTGCATTAAAGGAAAATTTTGTGCCATATGCTTTACCATTGGCATTATTTGTGACTTCGTTATCTTCACCAAAGTAACTAGTGACACTAACATTTACTGTAGTCGGTGCTCCTTTTACAATGGTTCCAACCATGATAAAAGGCATTAAAGCGATAAAGACGAATAAAATACTTTTTAATTTTTTCATATTCATCCTCCTATGCATCCAAACAAATTAAATTTGGCCCTTCTCCACTCATCGTGCTTTCCGCAATCCCTTCTTCAAGGGTAAATTTCACCACTTGAATGACCGGTTTTTGATACTCTTTTTTTTCTTCTTGAATCATAAAAAATACCTTTCTTTTTTATTTGTCGCATCTTGCAACATTAACATCATTTTATCACGAACGATATCATAAAATCAAGAACTTTTTATATTTTTTTAACATTACATTTTTATACAAAAAGAAGCACATTGAATCAAGCAATGGCTTCTTATGTTATTTTTTATAAGGAAAGAACCGAATGAGGTATTTTCGTAGTGGACTGAGTTTATTCCACCATTTCACTTTCATTTGATATCGCTTTGATGAAGAGGGTGTGACTTTTCCATTTCGCTCATGATACTGTACACGAGCTATGATTAAAGATTCATCGATATATTCTTTTTGCGATAAAGCATCTCCACAAATCACAAGAGTACTTCCTTTAATATTGATGATGCGATGAAGAAGATACTGCTCGTTTTCATTGCGATAAAAGACAACATCGAATTGTTTAAGAGGCGAATGAACCTTTTCCAAACAAACAATTGTTTCTTGGTGAATATAAAAGGGACGCATGCTATTTCCAGATATTTGAAGTTTAACGGTTCCATCTTGTTTTATCGTTTCTTCAATAATTGGTCCCATTACTTCAATTGATATTTTCTTATCAATCATAGACTTCACCGTATAAGTATTGATATAAAGTGTCATATGCTTCTTGTGTTTTTGTACAAGTAAAGAAGAAAAGATTTCCTTTTTCAATAAGGGTTTGCATACTGGTTATGGTCGTTTCAAGATTAGTTGAGATTTGGCTACGATGTGTATTCTTAAATAAATGAATCATTTTTTCTTCATTTGAGAGAGGTGTAATCACATTTTCTAATCCTTGTTCAATGAAAGTAATGGCTTTTAGAGGAACGGAGGTATTCTTATTCTGAAATGTTTTTCCACACCATGGGGTTCCAAATACGCGTATTTCATCTTTACATAAGATTAATGGTTTATCATCATTTAAGATTTCAATTTTGGGATTCATCGTTTTCCATAAATTTGCTTGAGTAGATTTACCTACTCCTGATGGAGCAGAGAATAGAACCGCTTTGCTTTCGTGAATAATGGCGGATGCATGAAGTGGTAAATATCCCGCATGAAGGGCAATCTCAAAGAAATAAAGCCCCGTTGTAACATATTCCATCATTGGAAGTTTCGATCCCAATACTTCTGATAATTCAATCACAATTCGCTTCATATCTTTTGCAATGGTTACTTTCGAGAGTAATTGATGACTTTTATTGTATGTATAAGTAATGGTTTTATCTGAATCCTCATATGTACAAACTTGTTCATGAGTCATTGTCACTTCTTCTTGTATCGTAATACAAGGGTGATATAGCACACTCATTTCATACTGAGGAGATTCTTGTGTTTCATAATGCACCAATCGATCATCAATCAAAGGGTTATCGGGATGAGAAAAGCCTAGAAGAATGGAGGCAATTTTATAGGCTTTCATGACTCTTTCTCCTTAAGTTCCCGTGCTATTTCTTTTAAATAAGAACTACATTTTGAGAATCCACCTTCAAGATACCGACTTGCTGGGCATTGAATGCAGGTAGATCGAAGCGAACAAGTGGCGTACTCATCACACAGCGGGACTTTCTGAATCGCTTCACCCAAATCGCCCCATGCTTTTTTAAAGGAAAGAAGAGCATCAAATCGAGGTACTTCGAGCATGGCACAAGGCATGATTGTTCCATCCCAACGAACAAAGTAAGAACTTTTTCCCGCAACGCATCGAAAGCTACTAAAGCAATCATTCACTTCAATCGATTTTGATACTCCAAAAGCTTCTAGAAATTGATTCTTATAATCAACAAGTTCAGAGGGAGTAAGGCGATCAACACTTTCACTTCCAGGGCAACTACGCCGAGGTCCGACATATAAACTATAGGATACCGAAAAATGATGATCTTTAAAATATTGAATGACTTCATCAAGATTTTGATAAATTGATTGGATGGCTATGGTTCGAACCAATAGAGGAATATTTGCCTCTTGAAGTCGCTTAATTCCTGCTTCTACTTGATGAAACGCGAGGGATGAACCTGTGATTTCTTTATATTGCTCGGGATTCGCGCCATACAAAGTGATTCCAATAAAGTCGGGTTTTCTTAAAGATAAAAACGAAACCACTTCATCCGTAATTAATGTTCCATTGGTGTATAAAGATACACGAATACCTAAATCATATATATATTCATAAAGCTCTTGGAAATCTTTACGAAGAAAGATTTCCCCCCCTGTAAGCAAGCAAAAAAGGAGGCCTTCTTTCTTTGCCTCTAGAAAAAGTTCTTTCCACTGACTCGTTGTTAATTCTTTTTGGGATTGTGTCTCACGAACATAGCACATTTTACAAGCTAGGTTACATGAGGGAGTCAGTTCAAACTCACCCATAATCGGGGTTTTGGTTTTGGCTGCTTGTTGAATCATTTGATTTCGAAGCGTAATATAGTTCATGGGGCCTCCCATTGTAATAATGGATTTTACTCTATTAATTTAGCTTGATCTAGTTCAGCAAGAAAATTTTTGATATCAATGCTTGCAGTTTTATCATCCACTTGATATTCCTTCTTGAGTCTTGCTTTCAATTCAGCAAATTCAATGTCATCTAGCAACTGACTCCATAAGAAAGCGCCAGTGTCATTTAGAGTGATAATTCCATTAAAATCAATCGCTGCTTTTCCTACGGGAACCACAACAAAATTTTGAGCTACTTCACGTAGCATGAACCCTTTTTTTACTTTCATTTTTGTACTCCTGTTTTGTCTTTTATTTGTTGATTCTTTTGTACTTGTTGTTCATTGATGTGTTTTAGTTGTTGGGTTTGTTGAGCCACTTTTCCTGTGAATAATCCCTTGAGTAGTCGATGGAGGTAATAAAAAGGAAGAAATACAAAGAATACCTTCAAGGATGGATAGAGTTGCTTCATCGTTTTAAAGGGAGGAAAAGCCCGATGCCATAGATATTTCCATTTACGCGAAGAAAGAGATGTTGCTTCATCCATAGAACTAAGCGCGGATGCAACGGCATGTGTTGTCGTTCCGTAAACACCACTTGAAAGGAGATATTCTCCCATCATGGTGATTTCTTCAGATTCTATTACACCCTCAAACCAGCTTTGAGAGAGAGCGTATAGACTTGCCTCATATTGAACGAGTTCAAGTTTATGGAGTTCTTCAAGAATATATTCTTTATTCATGGTAGGAAATTTTTTCCAATAAAAATAGATATCAAGAACGGAGCGAACCCCAGTTCCTCCATTTCCATAGTGCTTTGCACTATGAGCAATGAGGAATAAGTAATGATCTTCGGGCGTAAGGGCACACTCGTAGGCGCCTTCATTGGGATTCAGTCGATCCCAAATGTTACGATAATATTTCGATAAAGTATAGGATTCATCGACCATATTGCGATGCATTTCAACATTCATAAAGGGACGTTTGTGATACACATCATGGTTTCCACCTTCATGCTCACTGGTATACCCTAAAGATAGCATGCAAGCTTTGACCACTTTTAGTTTATTTTTTGGAACTAAAATGTCGAGATCAGCCATGGTTCTAAGTTCAGGCGAAGGGTAACAAGCACGAACCCAAGAACCTTTAATCGGTAAAAAGAGAATTTGATTTGAGGTAAGCGTTTCTTTAATCAGTTTTAATTCCTCTTCTTGAGCTGACATTTTGTAAATCGCGATTTGATATTGTTTTGTAATTTTTGTTTCTTCTTCAGGAGAAGTTACAAGCAGTCCTTGTTTGTAAGCAAGAAAAAGGAAAGGCTCTAAACTGTGAAACTTGAATAAGCCCTCAACCTCTTTATAAGTAAATGGGTTCGAACAAGAAACTTCCGGGTGAATAATATGATATAGAATGGTAATTATGTCTTTATTTTTCATCAAGTAATTCCTCGTTTCATTCATATTTTACAATGTAAAAAGTTTTGCAGTTTTTTAGTAAGGTTGTGTCCAATTCGGATCATCAATCATATAAGTAATGGTTCGATAATCGGGTTGAATGTTCTTGGGGACTAAAACTGTATCATTGATAATTAACTGAAAGGTGGTGCGAAGTAAATAATCATCTAGAATGGTGATGGTAATAGTGATGTAGTTATAATCGGTTTCAAGGATGGCTTGATACCCTTCACTGAGGGACTGAACTGTATAATTTTGATAATCAGCAGTTAAGCGAATCTCACTAATCACTTTCTCCTCTACAACACTTACAACCCACTCTGAATATGTATGTTCTTCTTGTTTTGCTAGTTGATACAATATACACGTTGAATGATTGGCTAGATATTCTATTTCTTCATTATTAAGTACGAGATAAGGTTGAATTGTAAGACTTACGTTATAAAAACTCTCATCAATGTTTTCAAAAAGAAAAATATAATCTTCTTGATCAGTCTCTTTTTCAAAATCAATCGTAATCACATTGATTGCTTCTTCGATTGATAAAGAGGAGTCTTTAGAACAACCAATCGCTATCCCAATTTTATGGAGTTTATCTTGTTTAAGTATCTCGCTATTAGGTTTTAAAGTAACCTCTAATCCTTCATTTATCAACCGAATGGACTCAAAAGAAACTTCGAGCGATGTTAGAGGCGTACCTTTACAGCCACTAAATAAAAACATTGTGATTAGAAGTAAAAGAATTGATACTTTTTTCATAAAGCCCTCTTATTTTTTGCGTTTAAGTAAATGCTTAATTTTTTGAAAGAGTCGACGAAAATGGCGAAACCAAAGATTCATTCGTATGGAAATTTGATATCGAAAACCTTGGAGGGGTACGATTTGTTCTTGACAATATAAGCCACTCATAATCGCAATCACTTGATCTTTGCGAATATTCTTTTCAATCATAAATTGATTGTCACCCTTCATATCATAAAAATCTTCATGAACTCGAACCACACGATGAAGAACATATTGGTCATTGTCTCGATGATATAAGACGATATCATACTTACGAATGGGGCGATTAATTTTTTCAAGTTTGACGGAGTGAACTCCCTCCACAATGAGAGGAAGCATGCTCGTTCCAACAGGATAATAAATAAAGCCACCATATTGATCAATAATCTCTTGATAGGTTAATTCTTTCATAGTATATCCTCAGAAATATTACTAATATTTTATCACAACAATCGTTCTTTCGCAATACCTTACTTATTTGCTCTTTTGACTATGTGATGAACAATTTAGCGATCTTGCCTCATCGTATCATAGGCCATGAGTGCGGCTTCATCTGACATATTGACGCCGAGTGAATAAAACCTTGTAGTTTTTAAGATACATTCGAGTGTTTGAACGATGAGATCAAAACGACTTTCATCATGGGGCTTTAATGTTTGCTGCATAAAGCGAACGAGAGCTTGCTTAGTGGAAATAGGTTCACTTTTATTGATGTCACTCCGATGAATAAATGCAATTCCAGCAACAGGATATCGCGCATTCACATTTTGGTTGGTTTTCCCGGAAAAAGGAGTTCCATAAGCATATAATCGATCCTCATCAAATCTGAGGGCAGGTTTATCATCATTTAGAATAAAAGCTTCTGGAAAAATGCGGCACCAAATACTTGTATGAGTTGACTTACCCACACCTGAATTCGCAGAAAAGAGGTAAGCTACTCCTTGATAGATAACGCAAGATGAATGAAGAAGGATTCCTTGATATTTCAATAAAGCATCATAAAAATAAGCTCCATATAATAAGTACTCAACTTCACCCCTAGATAATCGGGGATATTTTTTGTTTTGTTCCGTAATGGTTTTATTGCCTTGAGAAATCACGCAATGAACAACTTCGGGAACATCATCTATTTTATAAGGGGCAATTTGATTGATTAAGGGGGCATATTGAGGATTCATATCCACAATGAGATCAGCAATCTTATAATACATGAGAATGTCCTCCTTATCCTATTTTAGCAAATATTTCTTCAAAAGAAAAGAAGAAATGTGTCTATTATAGCTATCACAACGAAAAAGAGGAGGAACTTTAAGTCCCTCCTTAAAAAGAAATATAATCTTAATAGATTAAATATTATTTTTTAGCATGTCTTATGCTGGAATTATGGAAGAAAGGATTACACTTTCACTAATGTCCTCTTTACTAATGGTAATTTTATAATATACAGTCGTGTCATTAGTAATTGGAACAATTACTCTTCCATCATTATCAATAACATCAGGAGACATACTTTCAAAAACGATGGTATAGTCCGAATAGTACTTTCTAATATTGTACTCCATAATAACCATATTTATGAATTCATCAAATAGATTCGCATTCAACAATGTATGAGGACAGTCTTTACCACTA
The DNA here is from genome assembly GCA_028702495.1 of Bacilli bacterium. Lineage (GTDB taxonomy): Bacteria > Bacillota_I > Bacilli_A > ML615J-28 > CAG-698 > JAQVOS01. The sequence goes on along the minus strand of JAQVOS010000003.1, from coordinate 43,968 downwards.
AATGCATTATGAGATAAAACTTCATTTGGGGTTAGATTATTTCTCACTAGAATATCTGCTACTAATTTGGCGGTATTTTGCCATGTTTGATAAATATCAGATCCGTTATTGACAGTTGTTTCAATCCCAATAGAGTTTGTATTTCCACCAAAATTACACACTTTAGCATAAGTGCTATTATAGTATGTTTTATTTAAATAATAGTGACCATTTGCACCAATTGCCCAGTAAATACCAAACTCGGTTATTTGTGAAGTGGTATATTTAGTACTATCTTTAGTTGTTCCACTCACATCACTATAAGGACGAAGAGTTGTAGAAATACCATTAATGGCATAATATCCATTATTATCAAATGTTATGATCGGTGTGTTATTCCCATAGTATGAAGCATCAATGCCTGTATCTTGTAAAGCAAAGACTCTTGCCCCACTACCAGCATGGTAAGCAGTATATGCCTCACTCATGTTTTGATAGATTGAACTATCACCTACTGTATAATGCCATGACACATTAGGAGTATCAAGCATATAATTCGTATTTGCTAAAGCGCTAGAAGTTGTGGATGTATTACCAGTATCATGAATTGTAATAAACTCTAATGAATCCATGAGTCCATAAGTTTTATCGCTGCCTAAATCGCCATCAGCCATCTTTTTACTTGTATTGATACTGATACTATTTGTTGAATATAGATTTACTGAACCATATACTTCATTGGTTATTGATCCACCAAAATTCACATCTTTGTGTAAAACGGTCGATTTGTTTCCTTGAATAAGTAGGCCTAACAAGCCAATATTGGCACTAAATGATATCCTTTTATCATTCATACCCTCAACCATAGCACTAAATAAGATATCATTACTATCTTGACCATCTTGCCAAGACATGATTCCTGCAAATCCTTTGCTAGCTGCATACTGAATCTTTAATGAAATCGATGTGGGATTATCAAAAGTTATAAAAGTTCTATCTACAGCACTATATAAATAAGGCACTTGACAATCACTATCCCAATATTCGGTATAATTTGCATTAGATAAATAAGTAGAGACAATTAAAGAATATGTTATTGAACCTGAATATGTAGCACTTGTTCCTAATCCATTCGTATTCGTAAATGTTTTACCATAGAAAGGAATTCCTAATATTAATTTGTTGGCGTTTAATCCTAAATTGGTTACATAATAGGTGTAAGCATTACTGATAGCTTTATAGCAATGTCCACTCTTATAATAAAGTGCTGAATGATTCGTTGCTGTTGTAGAACTTTGCATATCATAGGTCATAATATTGACATAATCTAAGTACTGTACTGAATTTTCTAAATCATATCGAACATATGTATCAATGCCAGTAGCAGCTGTAACTAAATGATAGGGATTATTTGCTTTTACTTTTTCGTAGATTTCTTTCATCAACAATGTGAAATTGGTGGCTTCTGCACTAGAAGGGAATTCCCAATCAATATCGATTCCATCAATACCATATGTATTGATAAAACTTACAATGTTGTTAGCAAATGTTGTTCTTAAAGTGGCATCAGCTGCAATCGCACTTAAATTAGAAGCACCATTAATAGACAATAATACACGAGTTCCATTGTTATGGGCTTTAGTCACAACATCCGTAGTAATGGTTGATCCGATGGAGGAAGCATTGCTAATCGTTCCTGTAGCACTAGCGGCTCCAAAAGCAACAAACAATATGTTGGCTTGTTCAAACGTGTAGTCACTTGTACTGGATATGCTAGTATACAAGTATTCAGCAATGATTCCTTGTGACAAATCTTTAAAATCACTTTCAACATTAAAAGTATAATCTTTGGTCGTGCTATCTTCCCCATATGATATGGTCGCTGTTAATGTAATGGCTGTATCGTGATAAGGTTTTGTAAAAACCCCTGTATTACTCACAATATGTGTATGACTTGAATTCCATGAAATGCTTGTTTGATACGTTGTATTTTCAGTGGGTAATGATAAATCACTTGAGATTACCGTGATAGAACTAAAATCATCATCTAATTCATCAATAGAATGATTAATTCTATCACTGGTAGTTCAACCAGCTAAATATGCAGCATAAGCAGTAGCAACTGCTTCAGCATTATCTAATAATGTAAATCCAGTAGCATTTAAATTGTCAGTAGGTTGTGATGCAGTATCAACATAGTTATTTGCACAATTGATTGTTCCACTGTCATTTCTAACTTTAATATTGTAACAACCACTCATATCATAACTATTTGTAATTATATTATAGTTAAAGTTAACAATTGTACTTGCACCCGTGGTTAATGCAACATCATCCCAATCAAGTGTAGTAGTTCCGCATTTATTAAATGTATTATATTTAACTTCATATGATGCAGCTCCTATACTATCATTTGCTCTCATATATATAGCTGCTGGAACAGTATCAAATGTATTGTGGATAAATATATAACTTGCAGTACTAGGTACTCTATCCATAAAGCCAGATTGACTACATTTTTGGATGTAGTTATTAGAAAAAATAATTGTCCCTTTAGCACATAAAGTATTGCTTTGACCAAATCTACAGAAATCGACAAGATCACTTACAGAATCTAAAACAACACAATTTGTTAATGTGAAGTTTGTTGTTAAAGCATTAACATGAACACCACGATTTGCACATTTACTAGTGAAATATACCCTATCAATCGTAATATTGCTTGATGCTGCTTTAATTCTAATTGATCCATCAAATCCTGTATCAAAACCCGTCATATCACCAAAAATGATATTAGAAATATTGACAGTCGCATTTCCAGAAATGGTAATTTGATTTGTCATTGAAAAGCCTTTAATAGTAGTATTAGATACACCACTATCAATAATTAGCTCTTTAGTAATCAATGCTTCAGTAACAACATTTACAGAATAAGTATCAGTATGAACTAAAGTTTTATTTGCACCAGGCCCTACTAATGTCAGATTATTAACAGCAATATTGGCGACATCCGAATAAGTTCCAGCAAATACATAAATAACATCATTAGTAGATGCTGCAGATAATGCTGAAGCTATCGTTGCAAATAATTCTCCTTCACCTACTTTATAAGTATTTTCACCAATTGTGAAACGACCTGCTGTAAATAAAGTATTAACAAATTTTGTTGGATTGATAGCATTAATGATCGCAGCATCTTCACTTGACAAATCAACTACCGTAGGAACTTGGCTCGCCCAAATAGCATATACTGTGATATTAGCATGAGATCCAGTTGGAATACTGGTTATAGTTTCCCCAGTTCCATCTGCTTTTGTATTCCATTCAACAAAATCATAACCATCCCTACTCATGGTTCCACTCAATGGAAGTGCAATAGCAGAACTTACATAGGTATAACTTGTTGCACGCGCCTCATCAGAGCAACTACCACTGTCCAGTTCATAATTAATTGTGTAGATAGTAGGCGTAAATTTAGCATAAAGATTCATTGCAGAGCCTTTATTACCAGCTGCAATGGCTGTAACAGCGTCTCCCGTGAATTCTGCGTTATCATACCATCCAACAAAATCATAATAATCTTTTTGGACGTTTTTAGGAGTGGTTGCTCCGATATAATTTTGAACTGCATTTTCGCAAGCATATGTAAATTCACTTGATGAGAATACTTTTGCTTTTACTGAAACAGTTCCAGCTACGGTAGGAATTGAACTTAGACTAATATATTTACCTATTGATGATGGTGCCATTAATGACAAAACCGTCAAGTAACCAGTATGGTCAACGGCTGTATCATGTGCTCCAATATATAAGTCATATGCTCCAGAAGTATCAACAGTAGTAGCATTAGTATATTTTACGATTTCAAAAACATTTGGATTACTTGTTTCTTCTAAATACAAAACACGATAATACATACTGTATTGACCCGATGCTGCATTACTAATTTTGACATGTGCACCTGTCGTATCAGCATTATATCTTGTAATAGTAAATTCTTTTTCAGCAACAAATGCACCACCATTAAAATTATAATTTACTTGTTGAGTTGCAGCACTTGCAATAATGGCAGGAACATCGTCCTCATAAGATGAATATGCTGCTACTGCTACTTCAGCAATATTTCTTGTTACAGCAATTTCTGGAAATGTAAAGACTTCTCCCTCTTTGATGTAAGCAAGAGCAGTAATGTCTTGTTTATAGGCACTTTGTGGAATATTATAAATAACCAAACTAAAAGTAAGGTCACTATCTTCAAACACTTTCTTAACTAATTTATTACCATCAATTGTTGATGCTGAGGCCTCTATAGCGTCTATCATGTCAGCAATGTCATGTTCACCTTTTGCAAGGTAATAACCATGTTCTGATCCTTCAGCGAAAGCTTCCCCTACTGTCGTTGTAAAGCGTAGTCCTTGCCGTTCCCCTGTTGTTCGAATTTGTGCACCATTGGTCATATTAATGGTTTGGGCAGCATTAACAAAGATTCGAGTGCCTACGCAAAATAATGCAACAATGGATACTAATAAAAATGTTGCTTTTAATACGATTTTGCTCATTTTCATGTTTTTCATTCTCCTTCTTCATCAAATTCGCTAAAATCCATTTCACCACTAGATGTAATGATTTCATCATTTTTAAACATTACAATTTCAACCTTTGGAATTTCGTAAACTTTTTTTTCATTCATATTTATACCTCCTTTGAATAAAAAAATGTGCTATAATAATTATATCACAATTGAAAACGTTTGTAAATATGAAATAGCAAAATTTATTATTAAAATTCATTAATATATTTTATTTATTCATTAATTAAGATAGAAAATTTATTGAAATTATGCTTTGTAATGCAAAAAACCACTCACATTAATACGAAAGTGGTTCTCTTTGTTTATAATTTATCATTATTCTTCGATTAAACATTTTTAGGTACTTCGTAGGTTCTTGTAGAAAGTCAATGGATAAAACGATAGTTGTGAGAAACTTTTTTACATTGCTTTTTTTATAATCGCCCTTACTTCATCAACACTTGGAACTCTTCCATATAATACCATTTTTTGATTAATCATCAGTCCTGGTGTTCTCATCAGCCCTGTTTTAGCAATTTCAACAATATCTGTCACATAAATAATGTCAGCAGATACTTCAAGTTCTTTACATGCCTCTTTCACGTTCTCATACATTTTCTTACAATTTTTACAACCTGATCCAAATACTTTAATTTCCATTTTTTTCTCCTTATATTATATAAATAAATAACCAAATGCATTAAATAAATAGCCCATAATGATAATTCCGCTAGTTAAAATTCCAACAAACAGAACTAGTAGTTTTGTTTTCACAACCCTTTTAATCATAATAATGGAGGGAAGAGAAAGCGCAGTGACCGCCATCATAAAGGAAAGAATGGTTCCAATTCCAACTCCCTTTAAAAGAAGTGCTTCCGCGATGGGAAGAGTCCCAAAAATATCGGCATACATGGGAACCCCAACGATGGTTGCAAGAATAACTGAGAAAGGATTACGACTCCCTAAAATGGATTCAATCCATTCGTGGGGAATAAAGCCATGAATAATTGAACCAATGGCTACTCCAATCAAAATATAATACCATACTCTTTTAATGATTTCTTTTACTTGTTCCCATGAGTAGTGAATCCGTTCTTTAAATGATGGTTTTGGTTCTTCAAGGGTATCTGTCATTGTTTCTTCATCTTCCTTGGGCATGACAAAATCTTCCACGTATCGTCCCATTTTAAATAAAGAGATAAGACTCCCGCCCACTACCGCAATCACGAGCCCAACCAAAACATACACAAAGGCGATTTTCCATCCAAAGACGCTTGCAAGAAGAACTAGGGAAGCAAGATCCACCATCGGAGAAGAGATTAAAAACGAAAAAGTGACACCTACGGGAAGTCCTGCTTTGGTAAATCCAATAAAAATAGGAATGGAACTACAGGAACAAAAAGGAGTGAGGGTTCCTAAAAGAGCACCAATGATATTGGCCCAGATGCCTTTCACCTTACTTAAAATTCTTCTTGTTTTTTCGGGCGTAAAATAGGATTGAATATAGGATGCGATGAAGATTAAGACGGATAATAGAATGAAAATCTTGATAACATCATAAAAGAAAAAGGTTAGCCCTTTATACCATAACGAAGTGACATCTAGTTTTAATAAATCTCTAAATAAAACCTCCACGAGGTCTTCTAACCATGTCATCTTTAAGAAGACATCATTGAACCATTGAAGTACATTACTCATGAGAGGTACATTCTTTCTTCATGGACTTAAGAGTCATTAAATAATGGATAAGGATATCTAGCTTTTCAGGATTGAGATGATGATGATTCCATATTCCTGATTTTTCAGAGGTGATAAGACCCGCTTTTGCAAGTGTTTTTAAGTGATAGGACATGGTCGGTTGTGTAATCGATAATTTATTAATGAGTGTACAACCACATGTTTCTCCCTTCATTAAGAGTTCAAGTAACGTCAACCGATTCTCATCGGATAATGCAAAAAACATAAGAGATATCTCTTTTTTCATAATTCCTCCTCTATATAGATGTTTATCTATATTATAAGCGTTCCACACTTTTTTGTCAAATAATAATATCTCTAAAACGAATACAAATAAAAAGCTTGATAATAGCACAAACTAATGTTTGTATCATTATCAAGTTTTTTTAAAAATGGCAGGGCCATCTGGATTTGAACCAGAGATGAAGGAGTCAAAGTCCTTTGCCTTACCGCTTGGCTATGGCCCTAGAAAATGGTGGTGGGGAGTGGATTCGAACCACCGAACACTGAGTGAGTGGATTTACAGTCCACCGCGTTTAGCCACTTCGCTACCCCACCATACTCTTAATTGCCTTATCATTTTACTACAAAGCAATGAAAAATGCAAGTATTTTTTGAACTTATCCCAAAGAAAAAAAGTCACATCTTGGGGAGTTATCCCTTTGATGCGACTGTTTTTTTATGATTGCCATCTTGCGTAGATGGTTTTTGCAGCGTAAGTATCATCATGGATGGTTTTTATTTTTGTTCCATCCACTGGATGAGAATACCAACCCATAAATTTTTCCCCTGGTTTTGATACTTTAGGAAACTGAACTGCTTCACCGATGACATAATCCACTCGAATGAGAAATGAGTTTGTTGAATCAGCAAGACGTTCTTTGATTCCAGCACCGCTATAATCTTTGGTTTTTGGATAAACAAGATGATAGCGACTAACAAAGAGAGAGTTTAGTTCCCACCTAACATGTTCTTCATTCACAAACGCTCCGTCAATAAAATCAAAGTCGTGAGCAAGCTCAGGAGTACTCTGATAGAGGGATGAAACATAAGTAATGAGCCATTGCCACTTCTTGTAAAAAACGGGGTTGTGAAAGAAACGGTTGAGAACCCCACTTGAGGCTTTACAGAAATCACTTACCCAACCATGTTCTCCCATACGTTCTTTATTCTTTGAGATTTGATTTGGAAGAAGAGTATTGAAGTCTTTGATAAAATCATCATAAATGTCTTCAAATGTAAGATACCCATCATTGGCATGGAATAAAGTATAACTCCCCCATTTTGCATATAGAGTTGCGTCTACCGATGTTCCCACTAATGAGGTCACTTTTTCTTGTTGACACTGGGGTTCTTTATACCATCCCAAAAATTTAAATCCTGTTTTTCTGGGACTTGGAATCTTCACTTCTTGATGAAGTGCGATACTAGTTGGAGCAGGGTATTGTTCTGGACAATTTTGAATGCTTTCTAGAATCCGAGCGTCTTGGACAGAAGGCGCTTCAGGGCTAACTTTTAGTTCTTCTACGGTTGTATATTTAAAAAACTTAGCGGTATCGACAAGAGACGCCCATGAGGAAGCAAAAAAATCCGTTGCATTAGCTTCACTACATCCTTCAATCTCGCGCCATAAGGCAAAGAAAGTGATAAGATGAGGAATGAGTTCAAGATACTTCTTTTCATGATGGCAATAGCCAATGAAATGAGTCGTAGGTTGAGCTTCAATCGTTCCACCCACTACTTCTTTTAGGTAAAATTTACCCAAAGTATTGCCAATAATGTAAGGTTCAGAAATAACGAGTTCATCGAAAGTGATACCACTCACAGCTTCGGGATGTTCTCTTTTCACAAACTCATATAAATCATAATAGAATGACATCTTGACTTCATCTTTGAAATTCCAATGTCCTCCTCTGAGTTCATAATGAATATTCATGGTTTACTCCTTTATTGTGATTGTACTTTTGGTAATATTTTAGTAAGAATGGACAGATTGGTGTACATGATTTCGAAATAATCAAGTCCGCTATCTTCTTCTGCCTTGGTAATGGTTGAAAGACTATGAAGATACTCAATCGTCATCCCTGCTTGTTGAATATACTGATTAACGACAGGACAAGAAGATACATTCTTAGTAACAGCGATGTATTTGATGCCTAGAGAATTAATTAAATCGATGTTTTTTGTAAATTCACTGGGGATAATTTCACAACTATGGTTTTCAATGCGAGTATGAATGCGCTCGATTCCATAGCGATCTTCCCAATAAACATAAGCGTCATGATCGACAACGATTGTTTTTGTGGAATAAGTGGAAACATTTAGTAGACTTTGATAGGTATTATGAAGTGTTTGTAAATCGGTAATAAGCACTTCCGTATTAGCCTCATAATCCGCTGTATGATCAGGATCAATCGTCACAACTTTGTCCCGAATAACACCCGCAAGGGTGATCATTCGTATGGGGTCGAGCCAAATATGAGGATCCCAAATATGATTATGGTCTTCATGGGCCTCCGCATCACCAAAGTTTACTAAAGTGACATAAGTGCTAAGTTCAACCAGTTCACATCCACTGTTCACAAAAACAGAGTTTTCAGCGTTCACTAAGAAGCCTTCTAGTCCTGCTCCTATGAAAAAGAGAATTTTGCTTCGGGACATCTTTACAATTTGGTTTGCAGGAGGTTCATATTCATGGACATCTGCTCCCCGTGGATAGGAAGAGCCAACTGTCAAGTGGTCTCCAACGATGCGTTTCACCATAAATTCAATCGGATATATCGAAGCATAAACATCATAAGAGCTAGAGGAAAGCTCGCATCCAGGAAGGATAGCTAAAGTCACAAGTAATAACACTAGTCCAATTATTTTTTTCATTGAAGGCCTCCTTCGATTTCTTTGAAATTTTCAAAAAGGGTTGAAGCTCTTAAAACGCGATACCCATAAGGTTTGGCGTTTGGTAAAACGAGCTCAAGTTCTGATTCATTGAGATATCGTAAAATATTTTCTGTTGAAGGATATAAAATAATTAATTTTTCTGTGGGCTTATCAAACTTAAATTCACTTCGTAAGAAGGGTGTGAGTTCAGTTAGATATCTTTGATTGTGATAGGCCCGCCCTTTGTTTCGCGGATTTCCACCCCATGTCAAACTCCATGTATCTTTCGAGTTGATGGTGACCGTAGAATTTGAAGGAATCTTACACACTGCAATCAAAAATAAACTATTTTGACTCTCTAGGGCATACTGATATGGTTTGTTTTTTTCAACCGTTAGGATGTATCCCAACTCTTCAAGTGGGGATAACAGTTTTATCATCTTTTTATGGGTTTGAACAGGAACAATGATGCGATAGTATAAAAGAAAAACCAACATAGTTCCTAAAGCAATGTATAATATTTCCATGGTTATCTCCATTTATGGGGGCTATTTCCTTACGTATTATAGCATATTTTCCTTTTTTTAGCAATCATCCCTCAAATGATATTTTTATTTGAGGAACCATTTACAAAATAAATGGTTGCATTGATAATACTTGTATGCTACAATATAAAAGAATTATTATAAAAGAATTATTTAGGAGAGAACGATGCTCTACAATGATGAATTACCCCCCATTAATCTCGACAAAATTGAAGTAAAAAAGTCTATAGAAGAAGATAAAATCATATTAGAAGTCAAAAGGCCTCGAAAAGAGATGTGGGAATACCTTCTTGGTGATAAAATTTTAGTAACCATTATTCTATCTTTTGCGCTTATAGGTTTACAACTTACTGCTTCCTTTTCCTTGTTTTACATTGCCATCACTTGGCCCGCACTCATTATCAATTCCATCATGTTATTTCAGTTTATTGCCATTCGTAAGGGAGCCCGGAAGGCCTTAGAAAGTAGCAGCGCTGAAAAACAAAGCATCAAAGGGGTCCATCGCCTTTATTGGATGTATGCTCTCTCTACTATTCTATCTATGTTCATATTTGTTATTCTTTTTAATCATGGAGTTGATTCATTTAATCTCCCCCAAGAAGTAAAATCTGTGATAAGTTCCATTTTCTTCTTTGCCTTTTTGATTTTAAGTCTTTTTTTATTTCTCATTTATCGCTGGAAAAAAAGCATTGTTGAAACGATTGAAAGTGGAAAGATGATGAAGAAAAAAGAGGGCATCTTTCTTGTTGTCTTCTTAGTGATGTCGTTGGTTCAATCCTTTAAGGAAATCTTTGTCACAATAGATCACGAAGCACTCCTCAAAGCAGCACAACATTTTCATATGGATTATATTCCTTATTCCTCGGGACTTGAAATTGCGATAAATTTACTCTCTTTTGTGATGATCGCCATGACAATCACGATTGTAATCGATATCAATCAACTTTCCTCATAAATGATTTTTCACCTCTTTCAAAAGCAATCTCTCGCTTTTGAAAGATTTTCTTTTATATTGGTAAAATATGTCTAATTATGTTATGATATGTACATGGAGGTCGCAAAACATGTTCTTAATGCAAATCAATACACTATTTTTTATATTACTGATGGTGGGGTTTGGACTAACCGTCTTTTCTTTGGTTGGACTCGTCATCTATGTCGTTCGTTATGTCAATAAGTCTGGAGAAGATAAAGTAAAAATCTTCAATGAATTAAATCAAAATGCTCATCGCCAAGGCATCGTCTTTTTAGGAGATTCATTGACTGAGTTTTATCCTGCTGATGAATTCTTCTATGGATGCGATGTGTACAATCGGGGAATTGCTGGAGATACCACGGATGGCGTCCTCGCAAGACTTGAAAGCAATGTCCTCGTCTTAGAACCCAAGAAATTATTCTTACAAATTGGAACGAATGATTTGGGTAAGAAGAAAAGCCCTGAAGACACTTTTGAAAACATTAAGAAGATTATCGAAACCATTCAAAGCCGTCTTCCCGAAACAGAACTCTATGTCATTTCACTATATCCCGTCAATCCCAAGGCGACCCCTTATAGCAAATCCATGATGTTGGGGCGAAAGAATACTGATATTCGCGCCATTAATTGCTGGTTGAATGATTACTGTAAAACCCATCAAATTCCCTATCTTGATGTCGCTTCCGCGATTACAGATGAGAATGGTCTTTTGAAAAAAGAATACACCATTGAAGGACTTCATATTAGCTTTTTAGGCTACTCAGCCATCACAGAAGTTTTAAAACCTTACGTGAATTAACAGTTTATTTTTATAGAATATTGTGGTATAATAATTAGAAAATTAATGAGGTAATACTATGGCACAAGAATTTGAACAATTAAATGATCAAGAACTCGTTCGTCGGAAAAAGATGACCGACCTTCGGGAAAGGGGAATCGATCCTTTTGGGCAAAAGTTTGAAAGAACATCGAATTCACAAGCAATCAAAGAACAATATGAAGCATATTCTAAAGAAGAACTCCATGAAATGAATACCCTAGTGAGTGTTGCTGGACGAATTATGTCGATTCGCAGTAAAGGCAAAGCTGGCTTTATGCACATTCAAGACCGATATGGCTTGTTACAAATCTATGTTAGAAGTGATGCTTTAACTGAAGAAGAATTTGAACTCTTTACGAAAGGAGACCTAGGCGATATCGTTGGGATCACGGGATCTGTCATTCGTACGAATACGGGGGAAATCACTGTAAGGGCTACACAATATACCCACCTAACGAAAGCACTTCGTCCCCTTCCTGAAAAATATCATGGACTTCAAGACAAGGAAGAGGCAAGACGTCATCGTTATGTCGACCTTATTGTCAATGAAGAATCAAAACGCATTGCTTTTCAACGCCCGAAGATTATTCGTGCTTTCCAACATTTCTTTGATGGAAGAGGGTTTGTTGAAGTGGAAACTCCAATTCTCCAACCCATTTTAGGAGGAGCCAATGCTCGTCCTTTCAAAACCCATCACAATGCCCTCGATATGGAATTCTATTTACGCATTGCCACTGAACTTCCACTCAAGCGTCTCATCGTGGGGGGTATGGAAGCCGTCTATGAAATTGGACGTCTCTTCCGAAATGAAGGCATGGATGCTACTCATAATCCTGAATTCACAACGATTGAAGCGTATCTTGCTTATTCCGATATGGAAGGCATGATGGACCTCATTGAGGATTGTTTCCGCAGTGTGGCAATCGAAGTTTTAAATAAAACTGATATCGAATATCAAGGCAATACCATTCATTTAGGGGAACCTTTCCGTCGCGTTCATATGGTGGATGCAATTCGTGAAATTTCTGGTGTTGATTTCTTCAAAGTCGAAACTCTTGAAGAAGCTCTTGATCTTGCAAAAGCTCATAATATTCCGATTCAAAAACATCAAGCTTTCTATGGTCATATCATCAATCTATTCTTTGAAAAATATGTTGAAGAAACCTTGATTCAACCAACTTTTGTCTATGGACATCCTCTAGAAATCAGTCCCCTTGCCAAAAAGAATACCGAAGATCCTCGTTTCACTGATCGCTTTGAACTCTTCATCAATCGCAAGGAATTTGCGAATGCATTCAGTGAACTGAATGACCCCATTGATCAAAGAGAACGTTTCGTGAACCAACTCAAAGAAAAAGACTTAGGAAACGACGAAGCAACCGAAATGGATGTTGACTTTGTGGAAGCTCTCGAATATGGAATGCCACCCACAGGAGGTCTCGGAATCGGGATTGATCGAACAGTGATGTTATTAACAGGAACAGATTCTATCCGGGATATTCTTCTGTTTCCTCATATGCGGAGTAAATAATGTTTGAACTCTTAGCCCTTTCTTTTTCCATTGCTATTGCACTCAGTGTGGATACCTTTGTTGCATGCTTTGCCTTTGGAACGGATTCTGGGAAATCGAAGAGAATGCTATTCTACACTCCTATCACGATAGGAGTGTTTCATATTGTCTTTCCGATTATTTCATTTTATTTGTTTAATTTGATATCAAAATCATTTGAATCATGGGGTCATATCATTGGTGGAGTCATCTTCCTTGTTCTTGCCATTCTTGCTTTCACAAAAAAGAAAGATGAAAAATGTAGTCCACTTTTAACGCTTCTTAGTGTCCTTCTCTTAGCCATTGGTGTCAGTATTGATAGTTTCTTAGTGGGAATCTCTTTATCCTTTTCGCTAGATAATATCATTATTCCTGCTTTCGTTTTTGGTGTTGTGAGTGGATCTCTCACGGCTTTATCCATTCGTTTAGGACGAACCCTCACCCAAAAAATATCAATTGAACTCAATTTTATTGCAGGAATTGTCTTTACTCTATTATCTTTTCTTACCTTTGTTGGTGTCATCTAAAAAAAACACTAGGAAAAATCCTAGTGTTTTTTAATAAAATGTATGTTATTCTTCTGCCAATTTTTCTTCAACGTTTAAAACTTCTGATACCCGCGCAAAGATTTCGGGAACAGTCAGATATTCGTGATGTGCAGGGATAATACTTAAAAGAATAATATTGAAGTCATCAATGCCGTCCTCTGTTGGTTTGGTTTCTTCACGAAGAATGGCTTCAATTTGATTTCCTATTTGATCAAATCCGTGTTTGATATCATCATTCCACGTTTCTTGATCCACAAGGACTTCTTTTAAATCATCTAAATATAATTGATAATTAATCAGTTCATCAAAGTGTAACATATGATGAAAATCCCCATTAAAATACATGTCTAAGTAAATTTTTATTTCCCCAATCCGAGAAAACAAATAACTAAATCCAATATCATACATCACTTCTAAGTCGGAATTGACTTCTTCCTTTGGTAATTGGATGATATATTGCATGACTAGGAAGACATCACTGATTCGATCATATAAGATTGTTTCGTGATGGCGGAGATGTTCAATTATATCCTCATTTTGAATAAGCCAGGATTGATAGTCATTGGTCATACTTTTGCTTCCTTGAAATAGGTTTTGTATTTGACTTTTCCTTTACGATTGGGCTTCATATTATTTTTTGCTAACTTCCGGAAAAGTTCTACACCACCTTCGATGATATCTTTTTTTACGATAAAAATACCTTGATTTTGGCCTGTGTAGATGTAGATATATTCTTTCGTTTCACAAATAACTTCAATTTGATGCCATCCAAAAACAAGCTTTCCTTCGGAAATGTCTGTGCTTCGTTGAAGTTTTGCTTTTGTGACTTCAATCGTATCGGTAGAATCTTTGCGTTTCGTTGTTTCTTGTTTAACAACCCCATTGATCTTTGTGAGAATCATCACGGGTACGATCATAATGGTGAATGCGGCCATGGTCCATGAAATCATAATTTGATTGGGATCAGTGAGTTGAGATGCATTAATAATAGCCCATACCAAAACGAATATGGCTAAAGCAATGACAAAATAAGTAGAATAGTTGCGATGAAACATATGAAACAGGTAAAAAGCTTTGTGTTGACGACGATCATATTTAGTGCGAGAAACAATTTTATCCATAGGGGGTACCCTCCATCTTTTGTATTATACCACAAGACGAAACTTTTGAAAAGGAAATATTGAGCACTTTCTTCCTACTTTTCATTTCCAATTACTAGTTTTTTGTGCTATAATGAAGCGTAGTTTTTTAAAAGGAAGATTGAAATAAATGGAAAAAGATACTTTAGTGAAAGCTCTCGCTTATAATAGTGAAGTGCGAGTCATTGTTTGTCATAATACAGAGTCGGTGAATGAAGCAATTCGTCGCCATGACACATGGCCAACTGCCACCTCCGTTTTAGGAAAAGTCCTCACAATGGGACAAATCATGGGAGCGATGTTAAAAAACAATCAGGCTCTTACTTTGAAACTGAATGGGAATGGTCCTTTAGGCAATATCATTGTTGATGCAAATGCGAGTGGTGATGCAAGGGGTTATGTTGACTTTCCCCATATCAACTTTGTTGGAAACGGGGGGCTATTAGATGCCATGGGCATCGGTCAGGATGGCTTCTTAGATGTCATCAAAGATCTTAAAATGAAAGATTTGTTTACATCCTCGATTGCGATTACCGGAGATATTGCTCGTGATTTTACCTACTATTTTATGGAAAGTGAACAAACTCACACTGCAATCATCCTAGCCATTCAAGTGGATGTTGATAATACTTGTCTTGTAAGTGGAGGTCTTCTCATCCAGCTCCTACCCAATGCAACAGAAGACACGATTCGATTTCTTGAAAAAGCCCTCACAAACTTACCCAATCCCTCCACTTTATTTATGAAAACCAATGAAGAGGTTTTGCAAACCCTCTTTGCTTCTTCTTATGAGATAATTGAAACACAACCGATTCAATTTGCATGTCACTGTTCTAAAGACCAGTTTGCGCGAAGCCTTATCACACTAGGTGTAGATGAATTATTAGCCATGAAACAAGAAGATCATAAAATTGACATAACTTGTCATTATTGCAACGAACATTATCATTTTACTGAAGACGATATCGATACATTAATAAAGGAGATAAACGATGGAAAAGCAAAATAACATTTTAGAATTTGCGAAAAAGATTTTATCAATTGATAGCCCTAGTGGCTTTACTCACAACATCATTCACATGCTCGAGGAAGAATGTGATGCGCGTCATCTGGCTTACACCAAAAACAACAAAGGAAACTTAATCATTACGATCCCAGGAGCAAGCGCTTATCGCGTTGGTCTATCTGCCCATGTTGATACTCTTGGAGCCATGGTACGGAGTGTTAATAGTGATGGAACGCTGACCTTTACGCCCATTGGGGGACCCATTCTACCCACTTATGATGGAGAATATTGTACTATTTATACGAGAGACAATAAAACTTATAAAGGAACATTTTTATCCAATGCCCCTGCTGTTCATGTCTTTGAAAATGCGAGAACTCTTCCCCGAGATGCCTCTAACATGCATATACGTCTAGATGAGATTGTGAAATCAAAAGAGGATGTTAAAAAAATAGGAATTACAAGTGGAGATTTCATTGCTTTGGATCCGAAAACCACCATCACCGAAAATGGTTTTATCAAATCCCGTTTTCTCGATGATAAAATTAGTGTTGCGATTTTATTTGGTCTCATCGATTATTTACAAGCCAATAAAATGACCTCCAAATATGAACTTGTTCTCATCATTTCTACTTATGAAGAAGTGGGTCACGGAGCTTCTCATGTTCCTGATCTTGATGAAATGATCTCTGTTGACATGGGGTGTATTGGACTAGATTTAAATTGCACTGAATATGATGTTTCGATTTGCGCAAAAGATGGATCAGGTCCTTATGATTATGACATCACTTCTCGTTTAATTGAACTTGCAAAAAACAAGAAGTTAAACTATGCAGTTGATATTTATCCATTCTATTCATCCGATGTTTCAGCAGCACTTCATGGTGGAAACAACATTCGTGGGGGACTGATTGGTCCTGGTGTTGGGGCTTCTCATGGAATGGAGCGAACTCATTATCAAGCTGTTCACAATACACTTGAATTACTTATTGCTTATTTAACAGAATAAACAAAATCCTTCATCACATACGTTGAAAGTAAAAAGTTTTATGAATAATTGAACTGGTATCTGTCAAGTAGATAGATACCAGTTCAATTCATAAAACTTTTTTAATTCGTTATTTTATTTGTAAAATGATCCATTACTCCACTAGTGAGGTTTTCTTAATTTCTTCAATTAACTGATGCAAACGACAAATTGGAAGACCCATCACATTGTAATAATCACCCTCAATGCGACTCACATATTTAGCAAATATTCCTTGAATTGCATAAGCCCCCGCTTTATCATAGGGTTCATTGGTATTTATGTATTCATCAATTTCTGCATTGGTCATCGGAATAACAAATACCTTTGTCTCTTCAACAAGCGTTTTTTTGATATCTTTATAAACGCAAGCAACACTTGTTAAAACACGATGGACATTGTTTTGCAACATTTGAATCATCGCTTTCGCATGTTCAATATTCTGAGGCTTTCCTAATATAATCTCATTTGCCACTACAATCGTATCGGCACAAATAACCAAATAGTCGGGATTGTTCTCAGCGATTTGTTCAGCTTTTCTTAAAGCATTTCTTGTAACTGTTTCTTCAGGCGAAGTTTCGATATCGATTTCGGGAACATTACTGACAATAACTTTAAAATCATATCCTAATTGTGAGAGTAATTCACGTCGACGAGGTGACCTTGAACCAAGAATAATCTTCATAATATCCTCCTTAATCATTTATGTTTATTATATCATAAAGTTATAAAATTACAATCGTTTACCACTTTTATTCCTAATTTTTCGCTAAATCGGGAGCATGTTTCTTTTTTGTAATGGCATCAAAAGGAACTAAAGTTTTAGCGGTGATGTCCATTAGAATAGCGCCAATGGGGGCGGTTAGTAAAATACTTACTACCGCAATGGCTAAAATGAGTTCACCATTCGGAAGTCCAAGGGTAAGAGGAATGGCGCCGATGGCTGCTTGAACAGTTGCTTTCGGTAAATAACTAATCCCACAAAAAAAGCGTTCCTTCCAATTTAATTTCATAGATTGAATTGAGAACATGACCCCCAAGAAACGAACGACTAAGGCACCCATGATGAGGAGGAATCCTTTCAATAAGTGGGGAATAAATAATTTAAAATTGACAATTGCTCCTACTAAAACAAAGAGAAACATTTCAGCAACAATCCATAGCTTGGTATACTTTTGTGATAGACGTGTTGATAATATCGCATATTGTTGACCAATGGTTAAATTCATAGTAATAAGACCAATGAGTCCTGAAAAACCAAAGGTTCCTTTTAATCCTTCTTCCACTGCTACTAGTAAGAACGAAAGAGCTAATAACAGTATTATTTTAACACTATCCCGCATGTGGACATTTTTAAAGAAAGCAACGAGTGATAACCCTAGGATGAGTCCAACGATCGCTCCTAAAATCATTCCAGTGGGTACTTGAAGAATGCTTGCCATTTCCACTGTTCCTGTTTGAAGAATTCCTAAAGTAGCCGTAAAAATTAGGACAACGAAAATATCATCGGCACTCGCTCCAGCAATGATGAGTTGAGGAATCGATTTTTGAGTCCCATGATGATTTTCCATCATATGAAGCATTTTAGGAATAATTACCGCTGGTGATACCGCTCCTAATATGCTTCCTAAGAGGATGGCTTCAAAAACCGGCATTTTAAAGAGTAATACTCCTAAAAGGGTAACGGCAATGATTTCAAAAACAGCAGGAAGAAAACACATGAAAATCGCAGATTTTCCAATCGCTTTTAGCTCTTTTAAATTGAGAGCAAGGGCTCCACGAGTTAATATGATAATGAGGGCAATTTGACGAAGTTCACTGGAGATACCCAATATTCTTTCATCAATCAAATTGAACCCATAAGGACCTAACCCAATGCCAATCAGCAAAAATGCCAGTAATGAGGGTAAGTGTATTCTTTTAAATAACCCTCCAAGTCCTAATCCTAAAATGAAAATCAGTGCTAAGCTAAATAACATACTCTCTCCTTATATAAAAAGCCAATGCAACTACAAATGCTGGTTAAAAATGTCCAGTGATTGTAGATGTCATTAGCTTTAAGTGCGGTTCTAAGAAATCTTATGGAAGAACATCATTTCCATTCATATATTATACCCATTTATTTTACTTATTCAAGTATTATTTACGAAGCTTGAATGCAATCTTGTTCTCTTAACACAGCACTTGTTATTTGGTCACGTAGATGCTGTGGTGGGAGCTTTCCCATGACGAGTTCTAATGCCCAAATAATGGCTCCTGTAGCAGGAGGTGTATTTAAGACAATAAAATGGCATTTCTTCTGTGTATAGAATTCCATGAGTCTTTGAAACTCTTCTCTCATAACAGGACAACTGCCTTTTACCCAAACACTTCCAGCCATAATAATATTCACAGGATTCGAAAATTTCATATTGGCAACAACACCCCCCGCACTGCGAGCAAGATTATCAGCCATTTTTTTGAGAATTTGAAGTGCTCCTTCATCGTTTTTTGAAGCTTCTTCAAAACAAGCAATGGTAAGTTTGGTCAAATCTAAGCGTCGAGTGGTAAGGACCTCGCTGATTTTTTCCATGAGATAGCACTTATCATCAACACCTAAGTAATTAAATACAATGGGAGTTAATGAAGTTTTTACTCCAAAACGATAGGCTTCATCAAAGACAGCCCGAATGACTTGACGAGCAATATAATGACCACCCGCTTCATCACCAACAATGGCACCAATTCCACCCACTTGAAGTGTATGACCCTCATCATCAATCCCACTACTAGAAGTTCCTGTTCCATTGATGGAACATACTCCAATCCCATTGGGAGCACCGGCTTTGATGCCTAAGAAAGAGTCATTCACAACGCGAAAGTTTGTAAATCCCAATCGCGACATCACTTCTTCAAGACGTGCTTTTTGACTAGGAGTATCGACTCCAGCAAGTCCAAAGACACTTGCTTTGATATCTTGAGGAGTGAGATTGTGTTTTTCTAGAAAAGGATGAAGAATCGATTTCATCACCCGGTAACTGCCTTCGAAATGATCAGGAAGTCCTTCGTGACTACACGTTCCTCCACGATAGAAATCAATGAATTCACCATTTGTATTGAAAAGAAAATAGTCCGTTTTGGTGTTTCCACCATCCACGCCTAAGATATAATCCATGATTACTGTCCTTTCGTGAATTGAGGAAGATATTGAGAATGAACAGCAAGGAGTTCTTGGAAGCAAGGATAGGCTTTTTTATAATCAAAAACAAGAGGATTAATGAGTAAAGCTCGCATCGCTTCATCGATTGATCCCTCTAAAGCTGCTTTCACAGAGTGTTTTTCATAAGCTTTCATCATGAGCATATAGGCTTTGATGTGATCATTTTGGAAAGTGGTTGGAAGAGGATGAGCCCCCTCACGATCAATAATCGCTGCCACTTCAACAACATCATGATCATCCATAAACGGAATGGCACCATTATTTTTGGTATTGACAACTTGAATGTCTCCAATGTTGTTATAGATGGAGTTCACAAGATTAATGGCGACTTCTGAATAACGGCTTCCACCACGTTTACTGAGTAATTCTGGTTTTGTATGTTGGGCACTTTCAGAATAAATCGATAGTAATTGTTCTTCAATTTCCAAACATACTTCACCACGAGATTTTTCGGCAGCTTTTGCTAGTTCTAATTTTTTATCTTTGTAATAATAATATTCAAGGTAACTTGAAGGAATGGCTCCCACAGTTTTAATCAGTTCAGCACTAAAACCTGAAGACGGAATGTTCTTCATGGCTTCAGAATTAATCCCTTCATCAATGGCAGTTTTAAGATAATCTTTTCCTTGATACTCAATCTTCGTAATCCAGCTTAGATGATTGAGTCCAACATACTCTACGTTGGCTTCAGGAAGGCCTAAACGTTTTTTAAGACTATCAATCATATTGATGGGAACATTACAAAGTCCCAGTGCTTTAATGGAAGTATGATTCAGTACAGCTTCTGCAATCATTCCTGAAGGATTAGAGAAATTAATGAGCCAAGCATTAGGACACAATTCTTCCATCTTATGAACGATATTCATCATTGCAGGAATGGTTCTCATTCCCTTGAAAAAACCACCAATCCCATTGGTTTCTTGACCAATTAAATCATACTTTAGGGGAATCTTTTCATCTAAAATGCGGGCAGGTAATTTTCCAACCCGAATTTGTGCTAATACAAAATCAGCATCTTTTAAAGCGATATCTAAATCTTTGGTAAGAATCACTTTTGTTGCGAGTTTTTCAAAGGCAACCATGCGTTGACATAATCCACCTACAATGTTTAGTTTTCGATCTTCAATATCCATCAGCACCAATTCTTCCACTGGAAGGACATCTCGCTTTTGAATAAAACCTTCAATTAGTTCAGGAGTATACGTACTACCTGCACCAATAATCGTGATTTTTAATCCTTTTTTCATGAATCTTCTCCTCATATAATATCCAATTTGGATAAGGCAGTTGAAATTACTCAACTGCCTTCTTTTCTTGTATCTGAATAACCTCATACATTGATTCTGCATCCTCTTTACGAGGAGAGAGAAGCAAGTGTTTCACACGAATAATCACATCACGTTCATAATAGTGAATGCTAACGATGTCGTTTTCTTTGATATCGGTTGATGGTTTTGCAGAACGATTATTAACGGTGATTTTTGCATGATCAGCGGCTTCTTTCGCAACGCTACGACGTTTTATGAGTCTTGAAACTTTTAAAAACTTATCGAGTCTCATGAGAATCGTCGTCGGTTTTCTTTGCTTGTTCCATGGCTTCAAGTTGCTTTTTATAGATTTCTTGCAACTCAGCTTCTTTTTCTTGAGCGACGCGTTCAGCTTCTAATTTTACTTTCTTGCGTTCCCACCAGTCAAGTTTGCCAGTATTAACAAGTTCATAAATATCTTCACGTGTCAATGTTTCAATTTCAAGAAGATGTTCAGCAACTTTGGTCACGATATCGGTATGAATCGTTAAAACTTCTTTTGCTTTTTCGTAGCATTCGTTAATGATGGCACGAACTTCGTGGTCAATTTCTAATGCAACTTGATCAGAGAAGTTTTTATCGGTCATATAGTCACGACCTAAGAAAATCGATCCTTGTTTCTTTTCATATTGAATAGGCCCGAGCTTACTCATCCCATATTCAGCTACCATGGCTCTTGCAATGACTGTTGCTCGTTGAATATCTTCATAAGCACCCGTTGAGATTTCACCAATAAAGAGTTCTTCACTCACCCGTCCACCGAGAAGTCCTGCGATTTGATCGAGTAATTCGCGACGAGAACGAGTAAAGTGTTCTTCTTCAGGAGTCATCATGGAGTAGCCACCTGCTTGTCCACGAGGGACAATGGTCACTTTTTGAACGATTTCAGCACTTTCAAGTTTCATTCCGAGAATCGCATGACCTGCTTCATGGAATGAAATCATTCGTTTTTCTTTAGGTGTATATTTACGACTCCGTTTTGCAGGGCCCATTAAGACACGGTCAATGGCTTCATCGATATCATAAATTTTGACTTCTTTACGATTTTCACGAGCAGCAAGAAGCGCTGCTTCATTGAGTAAGTTTTCAAGATCAGCACCAGTAAAGCCTGGTGTTCGTTTGGAAATATCCTCTAAATTAACTTTGGGAGAAATTTTCTTATTTCGAGCATGAACTTTTAAGATTTCAGTTCTTGCTTTTACATCGGGTACGGTCATGGTGATTTGACGGTCAAAACGCCCTGGACGAAGTAGGGCTGGGTCTAATACGTCAGGTCTATTGGTTGCAGCCATAACGATTACACCTGAATTGTCTCCAAATCCATCCATTTCAACGAGTAATTGGTTTAAAGTTTGTTCACGTTCATCGTGACCTCCCCCTAATCCTGCTCCTCTTTGACGCCCTACAGCATCAATTTCATCGATGAAAATAATGCAAGGCGCATTTTGTTTTGCTGTTTTAAACATATCACGAACACGACTAGCACCGACACCCACAAACATTTCCACAAAATCAGATCCTGAGATCGAATAGAATGGAACATTAGCTTCACCAGCAACAGCTCGTGCGATTAAAGTTTTACCAGTACCAGGAGAACCAACAAGTATATTCCTTTGGGAACACGGGCTCCCATTTCATAATACTTGCGCGGAGTCTTTAAGAAGTCAATCACTTCTTGCATTTCTTCTTTTTCCTCATCCGCACCAGCCACATCTTTGAAAGTGGTTGTTTTTTGACGATTGAGGCGAGCTCTACTTTTTGCAAAGTCAAATGCTTGCTTATTAGAATTATTGGCTCCTCGGAAAAACATGAAGAGAATGATGATGACAAATACAACAGTGCCTAAGATGTAAATCAAACTGAGCCAATCAAATTCGCTGAGTTTATAGATTTCAATCTTCAATGTGGTGCTACTTAGTGCTTGCTCTCGAACCCAATCGAGGGTTGCCTCATCCACGGTAATGGTAAAGGTTTTTTGCACACCGCCAACAGAGTATTTTCCGTTGATATCATATAGTTGTAGGTTTGCACCTGAACCGGCAGGCGTCACATAGACTTCAGTGACAGCACCCTCTTCAACATATGTATAGAAATCGTTGAGAGTTAGTTCGTCCGGTTTATTTGCGTTTTGGGTGACTAAAACCACAAGACCAATGATAATAACAGCAATTAAAATAACGACTCCTAAATCACGTCTCGTAAAAATTTTAGGTTTCTTTTGTGGGGCTTGGGCCATTGTTTTCCTCCTTAATGCTCATATACACTTCGTTTTAGAATTCCAATGTAAGGAAGGTTGCGGTACAATTCGTTGTAATCAAGACCAAATCCTACAACAAAACGATTGGGTATGGAGTATCCAACATATTTGGGCTCCATGTTTGCGACCTTACGTCCTTCTGGTTTATCAATCAAAGTGACTGTTTCCACAGTGCTAGCTTTTCTTTCTTTAAATATTTTCACAACTTCTGTGAGGGTGTTGCCTGTATCAATGATGTCATCGATTAAAAGGATATGACGATTGGATACATCAGAATTGATGTCTCGCACAAGTCTTACCTTACCCGTAGAAGTAACACCATCATAACTAGATACATCGATAAAATCCATTTCCATATCACATTCAATGTGCTTAATGAGTTCACCCATAAAGGGAACGCCACCTTTTAATAAGCAGATGAGAATGGGGGTTTTTCCATCATAGTCCTCAGTAATTCTTTTACCAAGTTCTGCACATTTCGCTTGAATCATTTCATGAGAAATCAATACTTCTTCAATGCAGGGATTTACTTTCATTCTTAGTCTCCTTTAATTCGACTGTGATATCACAATCTTTGAGTGAGCTTAGATGTTTGCTTCGAGCAACCCCAAGAATGGCAAGGATGATATCATCTTTTTCCAAGAGAATTGGAAGGTCACGAAATGACTTTCCTACTTTCTGGTCGATAAAACACTTCTTCACTTTCTTAGTGCCGTAGTCAAATTCTATCTCATCGCCATCTTGTCTACATCTTGCAACTAGTGGCAACATGCTACTATTATACCATATAATACTTGAATTGCACTCACAATTGCACCTTTTTTTTGTGAGGGAAATGGTCCACTGATCATCAATCGGATAGTCTTTTAGTTCTTCCAAAAGGATGCTTTTAGGAACTTGTTGTGTTGATTGTTCAACGATACGAATCACATCATATTCCTTTTCAAACCATGAATCCTTCATTGCAAGGGTATGATTGGGTTTGTTATTTTCAATTAGATGACGAATTTCATCGATAAAAGCACGCGACAATCGATTCTTTTTTGTAAGTTCAAACAAGACTTCACGTTGGAGAAGGGGAGGAAGTACAAGGAAGGAGGAGCGACTCCACTCATTTCCTCGGTTAATCGAATGAACAAATTCTTGGATATAGCAATCTCTTGCCTGACGAATGAGGTCGGCCGTTTCAGATAGATTGGTTTTATACTCGAGAAAAGAGGTTCTAAAATCAGGAAACTCTTTTTCGATCTTTCCAACAATATGATGACGAACCCAATTGCGTGTATAGTCATCGGTCGCATTAGATGCATCTTCATAATAGACGATCTTCTCTTGAGTGGCATATTCAAGAATCAATTGCTTCGGAGTCTCTAGAAGCGGGCGGCATAGTGCAATCCCATCTTCGAGATAATACTCCTGTATTCCGGCAAGTCTAGCCAGTGATCCTCCGCGCATCATCTGCATGAAGACCGTTTCCATATCGTCATTGAGATGATGAGCCAAAAACAAGTGGGAGGCCTTCACTTCATGCATGATTCGTTTAAAGAATTGTAAGCGAAAAAGACGAGCTTCTTCTTGAAAATTACCCTCATTTTCTTGAAAATAATCAACATAACATCGAAGATGGCCCTCTTCACAATAGCGACGAATAAAGGCTTCTTCCATAACGGAAGCCTCTCGCTTGCCATGATTGATATGACCTACAACAATAGCATTAGAAGGGAGGATTTCTTGAAGAAGAGTGAGAAGTACCATGGAATCTACACCTGTAGAGACTCCGACTACAACACAATTTGGATGTAGATCGTACTTCTCAAAGAAAGTTTTTAAAATTTGTTTCATCAAGATGACCTCCTTTCTATAATAGTAATACTATGATACTAATATTATGATATCAGTACCTTAGACTTGGCTTAACTGATATCGCCCCATCGTAGGACTTTATCATTCATTCCTTTGAGCTCTTTGATAATCTCTATGAGTTCTTGAAGACGCTCTTGTGATATTTCGTTCCCATAGACTTGCTCTGAAGGAAGAATAATCATCCCTTCATCAGTGAAGCAATCCATGTTTCGAGGATTATAAGCAATCCCCGGAGCATCACTAAAGCAATCATTTCCAAAATAATGGGTTGGAATTAAGTCGTATAAATTAGCAAGAGTCCGAAAAATATCGATAGAACATCTAACCTTTGAATAAATACTGGGAGTTATGAGGGGATTTGTCGTGGCCTCATAAATGATGAATGGAACTTCTCGACTAAGCTCTCGAGCATAAAAAATGTGATTTTCATCCTCGGTTTCGCCAATCAAAGGAAGAATGGGATTGATTTCGTTTTCAAGGATTGAATAGGCCTCAGCTAAAGCACTGGGATCGATACCCGCCCCATGATCTCCATATAGTGCAACGACTGTTTCTTCAGGAAGAGCAGCTTCTTCTAAAGCTTTTAAAAATTCTCCGATAGCCCAGTCCGTATAGAACATATGTTCTAAATAACCTTTTAGCATGGGATCCTTAATTTGACTTGCTGAGAAACCGAATTCCTCACATTTCGCCTTCACGACTGGATCTTCTAAATAGGGGGTGTGACAGGATATCGTGATTGGATAGGCAAAATCAACTTCTGTTGTCGCTTCCATATCGGCAAGTGTTGCCATGAGAAGGTCATAATCATTGATCCATTGATGGACAAGTCCTGTCTTGTTTTCAAGGTTTTCCATCCCAATATGAGTATCAAAGCCAAACATTGCGAGATGATTAGTTCCTCTAGAGTAAAATGTTGAAACATTTCCATGGATGGAGAATGTGTGATATCCAGCTTGAGAAAATGCTTTGGCAAGGGTATCATATTGCGAGCGCTCATATTCATAGATGGATACACGATTCCCATCAGGATAAAGTCCTGTCATGACACTAAACTCAGCATCGGAGGTATTTCCAATCCCAACCGTTGAGTAGAACTTGTTGAAATAAGAGCCAGAGAGTGCCATCATATTTAAATTAGGGGTCACTTCAACACCATTGATTTCTAGACCAATCACAAAATTACTTAAAGATTCTACTTGAATGAGGATTAAATTCTTCCCTTCAAAAAGGTGTGCTGTGTCGGTGTTGTTTCCATATAAGACACCATTCAATGGACTTTCCTGATTTGGATTCGTTGCATCATTTAAGTAATCTTTGAGAGCTTGAATTTTTTCTTCCTTCACATCGGTGATATCAGATAGATAGGTGGCATAAAAATCATAGACATAGTAATTAAACATTCCAATGGTTTGGATGCCATATAAAACCGATCCGTTTTCTTCAAACCATGTTTCTTCGATATCACTTTGATAAGAAGCAAGTGCATTCACCATTAAAAGAATTCCAATGAAAATAAAACTAAATCCCATATAAAGACGTGAACGAAGATACCCCAAGACTGGAGTTCCTTCTAACTCACTTTTAAATTTTTTACGATAGATGATGTATAAAGACACCATAACAATGACAGGGATAAGCGTTAAATACTGGGCATGCCTAAATAGAACTGTTGCCATGGATAACATAAACTCTAAGGCCATGCCTCCAGCCGGATTGTTGAGCGCGGTGAGATTGCTGAAAGCAAACACCGTTCCATAGTTATAAATATACATCGAGCTCATGATACATAGCATGGACACGACAAGGGTTACAATCATCATATATCGCATTCGAGAAATGTCTTTTTTAAAGAAAAGAATTCCAAAAGCAAAGAGTATTGTCATAAATCCAAAATCACCAAACATGTAGTTAATGATCATAAATAAATCGCGATTATAAGTGCTTAAATATTCATTGAATATGGTCGAATTCACTAAAAAGCCATTGGCAATATTGAGAAACAGAAAAAGCGTTGTATAGATAAGATGCATCCCGATATATTGTTTCGTGAAATTATGACTCATGATACAAACCTCATGACTTTCATGTTCCGAACCAATCGATGATTAATTCCATTCACAATGAATCCTAAGGCCAAAAGCGCAAGCGTTGTAATCCACGAGGATAAAACACTCCCCCATAGAAGTCCTGTCAAAAGAATTGTTAAAATGACAAAAGGAAGCCACTCTTTCATTTGACAATTGCCAAAAAGGAGTCCCATTTGTGAGAGGAAGAAAAGTGATGAAAGCGACCATAAAATTTGATGTATTAAAGTTTGTTGAACCTTTAAAGTTTCTTCACGTAAAGCAAATAACCCGAGGACAAGAATCCATATCATTGACATGATGAGAATCATCAGGATCAGTCCTTGTAAAAATTTGGCATGAATACGGGCGCGAGGGGTTCCCCACCCAAGTCTTGTGACATTGGTGATTTCTTGGAGACCGAATAAGTACATGCCTGTTGCTAGAACCCACTGTATTTGTAAGAAAGTCATCATCACTTGTTCTTTATTGCCTAAAACGACCACAATCAATAAAGCAACAAGGAGTAACCCCACTACCAGAAGAGTTTCTTTTTGATAGAAACTACGCAAAGATTTTTTCAAGTTCATATGGATTAATTTTCATGGCTTTGGGTTGTTTGCGGCCTTGAGCAACCTTAGCTCCTTTATCTTGATCTAAAATGATATATCCCTTTTTTGCCACATCAATAAATAGGGCATTTTCTGGTGCGGTTCCTACAATATAATAGAGTGCTTGAATGGAAGGATCCATTACACATGCTTTCCCATTATCCCCCAAAAGAATAAGGGCATCTAGTTTTCCTTCCCATGGTTTTAAGGGGCCTCCCCCAAAAATAAGGGCTTCCTCTTTTTTTGTCATCTCATTCACAAAATACTGGCTCATTTCATGATTTAAATTTTGCAGGGGATGACGAATGATGAGGGGGCATGAAGTAGATAAAAGCGTTGATAACAAAATCATTGTTTTCCCCATTAAAGTATACTCAACCGCATCACGAACCACACATTCTCGTCGCAAGGAAAGCGCACGAATATAACGATTTAATGTTTCCTCATCCACTTCTTTATGAAATTCTTTGAGGATTGTTGAAGCAATCACTTTTGCTGATAGGGTTGAAAAATAGTCAATATGGGTATCGGCATAAATGCGCTTGGCGAAATAACGCGCGTTGTCATAACAACTAGCACCTTGATAGAGCAATCCTTTTGAACGAAGGATTCCACTCATTACTAATAAGAATTCGTGGATGGTTTCTTCATTTCGTGCAAAAACACCCACTTTAGAATGAGAACCAATTTCAAAATTTAAACGATAATTTTGAAAGGTTAAATCAGTTGCAGTGAGAAGTGTTTCTTGATATTCAATTGGAAGGATGGCAGTGATAGGTTCCATGTGAATTCCTCTTAATACATACATTATACTGAAAATCAAATGAAAAGAAAAGACCTAATCCCTCTTTCTTCGAAATAGTCTTTATGATTGATAGAGTTTTTGTCATAAATATAGTAATAACCCTTCTCAATTGATTGAAAAGGGTTATCGATTTAGTTATAATATCTTACTACAGCAAATTCATATTTGCTTAAAATAATTTTTTCATGAATTTCTCTTTTAGTGAACCACTCAACAATAGGTGGATGAGAAGTTACGATAGGGTACTCCAAAGGTGTATCGCCCATATTAATGAGAACGAGGATGGTTTCATGATTCCATGTTCTAGAATATCCTAAAGCACCTTTACTAAATACTTTTTCTTGATAGATACCTTCTTGAAAGATGGGATCTTTTCGCAACTCGCCTAAGGTTTGATACCATTCGTTGATGGCATTCCCGACACGCTCCCACTTGAAAGTGCCTCGACAAAATGGATCTTTCATGCCTTCGAGGCCGATTTCATCTCCATAATAGACGCATGGAATTCCGGGAAGAGTGTATTGTAAAAGGGATGCTATCTTAAGGAGTGAAAGAGCTTTTTCTTCATCAATCAGGGATACCATCGTATAAAGTCGCTCAGTATCATGGGTTCCAAGAATATTCATCAAGCGATCAAGAACCCTTTTGGGATATTGGGTAATGAGAAGTCTCATTGTATTTCGCAAGAGGGCTGTATCTTTTGTTTGAAGTAAATTAAAAATAGCATCTCGTAAGGGATAGTTCATCACCGAATCAAGTTCATATCCATTAAAATAGGAACGTCTTTTTCCATAAGCACATTTGGTAGAAGCATCTTCCCATACTTCACCAATAATGAATTGCTCAGAATCCATTGACTTCAGTTTTCTTTGAATCGCTTCAACAAATTCATCCTCTAGTTCATCGACGACATCAAGACGTATTCCCTTGAGCCCAAAGGATGTCCATTTAGATAAAACCCCCGCATCACCCGTAATGAGTTTTCGATATTCGGGATGATTTTGACGAAGTCGAGGAAGATTCTGAAAACCCCACCATGACTCATAAACTGTTGGATAATCTTTAAAGTAATACCAGGAATAATAGGGGGAATCCTTTGATTCATAAGCCCCGAGAGTCGGATAGTGATGATAACGATTAAAATAGAGGGAATCATCTCCCGTATGGTTAAAGACACCATCCCAAATAATTGATATTCCGCGATTATTTGCCTCTTTCACAAGATGACGTAATTCCTCTTCGGTTCCAAACATGGAATCCACCTTCATGAAATCACCTGTATCATATTTATGATTACTAGCGGCTTCAAAGAAAGGGTTTAAATAAAGAGCCCCAATGGATAATGATTTTAGATAATCCAATTTTTGAATGATTCCATCGATATTTCCACCAAAAAAATCACGTCCGATTTTTTTGTTGGATAAAGGAGTCTCATTCCAGTCTTCATGAACGATGGCTCCTGCTTTCAGAGATATGACTCTTCCTTTGAAAAAGCGATCAATCATGATTTGATAGATAATTTTTCCTAAGGGCCACTGTGGGGGAAGAGAAGCGGCATCATAGATTCCTATAAACCAGCGACTTTGAATCTCATCACTTAACACGGCATCATAATCAGGATTAGGAATGAGGTAATGGGTTCCATAAACATCGTGAACTTCAAAATAATACCAATAATGACCCACTTTTGATATCGAAAATCCACACTGATAATGAAGAAAGTTCACATCTTCATGTACTTTTTTTACATCAATCCGTTGAAGATGCAAATGATCATCGTGAGTTATGATGAAATTAATCCAATCAAAACGATATTCTCTTGAAATCTTAAAAGTTAAGTTTGCTTCTTCCTTTATTTTAAGAGCCCCTAAAGGGCTCTTATGGAAGGAATATGAGGGATTAAACTGAATGGGTTTCATCGTTTTTTACAGCTTTCAAATGCCATATCTTTTTTGCATATTCTTTGATGCTACGATCGGCTGAGAACGTTCCTGAGGAAGCAATGTTGATGAGGGCCATTTTGTTCCATTCACGTTTGTTTTGATATCGTTTATCCATGGTTTCATAGGTTGCCATGAACGAATTAAAATCAGCAAGACACATAAAAGGATCGGCAACAGGGTATTTGCCCAATAAATAGTTCGAAATATTTTCAAAGGATTTTCCTGAGAATCCACGATTTAAGCGATCAATGACTTTATGAATCAAGGGGTCTTGTTCATAATAATCCATAGAACGATATCCTTTCGCCCATAAAGCTTCGACTTCTTCGGTTTTCATACCGAAAATGAAAATGTTGTCTTCACCAACGAGTTCGCAAATTTCAACATTCGCTCCATCCAAGGTTCCAAAAGTAAGGGCACCATTCATCATGAATTTCATATTGGAAGTACCACTGGCTTCTTTTCCCGCAAGTGAGATTTGTTCACTCACTTCAGATGCTGGAATCAACATTTCTGCAACCGATACATTATAGTCTTCCACAAACACCACGTTCAGTTTTTCTTTGATGTCGGGGCGCTTCGATAAATCAAGAGATATGGCATTGATGAGTTCAATCACTTCTTTGGCTTGATAATATCCGGGAGCCGCTTTACCCCCAAAGATGAAGGTTTGTGGGGTCACTAAAATTTGAGGATTTTCTTCTAATTGAAGATATAGCGCAACAATTCTTAAGGCATTTAAGAGTTGGCGTTTATATTCATGGAATCGTTTGATTTGAACATCAAAACGCGTTTTCGGGTTAATCACAATTCCTGTTTTTTGATAAAAATATTTAGAAAACTGGACTTTATTTCTGAACTTTATTTCTTCAATTTTCTTTAAGGTCTCATCATCTTCAACATACGCTAGTAACTCTTTTAATTGGGAAGCGTCTTTATAAACCGTATGCCCAATCTTCTCTTCAATAAAGCGAGCGAGGAGAGGGTTCGATTGATACAACCATCTACGATAAGCAATCCCATTGGTCACATTGGTGAATTTTTGGGGACTTAGTTGATAGAAGTTTCCAAAGACGCTTTTCTTAATAATATCACTGTGAAGTTTAGAAACACCGTTGACCATATGGGAGCCAATGATACATAAGTTGGCCATGCGGACTTGATGCTCTTCAAAAATGGATATACCACGGCATTCGTCTTTATTTTTCCCCAAACATTTCGCTTCCGCAAGAAAATGCTCATTGATTTGTTCAAGGATCATATAAATGCGGGGAAGCATGGTCCGAAGGAGTCCTTCGTCCCAACGTTCAAGGGCTTCTGCCATGACTGTATGGTTGGTATAAGAAACTGATTTTGTGACATAGTCCCAAGCCGTTTCAAAAGGAATGTGATATTCATCCATAAAAATTCGCATAAGCTCCGGAATACATAGGGCTGGATGCGTATCATTAATGTGGATTGCAACGTATTTAGGAAATAAATGAATATCCCCATAATAACGAATATGATCGGCAATAATGTTTTGAATGGAAGCACTGACGAGGAAGTATTGTTGTTTTAAGCGCAGTTCTTTTCCCCCTGGATGATCATCAGTGGGATAAAGGATTTTAGTAATCAGTTCAGCTTCGGTGGAATCCTTCATGGCTTTGATATAATCTCCTTGAGAGAATGAATTCAAATCAAAGCGATGAATGTTGTTACTTTTCCATAACCTTAATACGGAAACAGCTTCACTTTCAGCTCCAGAAACCATCATATCATAGGGAACAGCTTCAATTGTTTGAGCATCCACATGACGATAAAGGGTTTTTCCATCGATTACTTGAGTTTCAATACGTCCACCAAAAGAAACGGTATAGTTCTTATCAGAACGAACTGTCAACCACACTTCGCCTCCAGGTAACCACACATCAGGAAGTTCAGTTTGCCAATTATTGATGATTTTTTGTTTGAATAGACCATATTCATAGCGTAAAGAATACCCCATAGCAGGATAATCTCCTGTTGCAAGAGCGTCCATATAACAAGCGCCTAAGCGTCCGAGGCCGCCATTACCCAGTCCAGCATCGGGTTCATATTGGTATAGATCTTCGAGTGAATAACCGATTGATTCGAGTACGGATGAAAATTCATTCACGAGATCAAGGTTATAAATATTATTCTTGAAGGATCTTCCCATTAAAAATTCCATAGACAAATAATAGACGCGTCGACTTTTGGTTTGTTTTACGCGATGATTAAAGTTTTTCCGTTTTTGACGAAGAATGTCATTGATTGTTGTCGCACAAGCACGATATAGTTGGTCTAAATTGGCTTCTGATAATTGAACCCCAAAACTTTTAGCAAGATTGGTTTCAACTAATTCTCTGATGTAGTCATTCATAGGTGCACTCCTTTAGTGGTTTAATAACTGATTGTATTTTTCGATGTATCGTTTTGCTGAAACATTCCATGAGAAATCAACACTCATGATATGTTTTGCAAGTTTTTTAAATTGGGGTGGCTCTTGATAAAGGGCGATGGCTTCCTTCACTTTTTCTAGCATTTGTCCAGCATCAAAATCTTTGAAAACAAATCCATTACCTTTTTCTTCGGTATCGGATACATCTTTAATGGAATCAAAGAGACCACCTGTTGCTCTAACGATGGGAACTGTTCCATATCGGCAAGCAATCATTTGGGATAGTCCACATGGTTCCATTTTCGAAGGCATTAAGAAAATATCCGATCCAGCATAAATCTTCTTTGATAAATTGATATCAAAAGCAATGATGGAAGCCACTCTCCCTGGATATTCTTTCGCCAGTTCAACAAACTTCTCTTGATAATAATCATCACCTTTTCCAAGGATGATGATTTGACAAGGAAGTTCCATCATATCACGAAAGACATCAACGACAAGATTGAGTCCTTTTTGGGTAACAAGCCTTGAGATGATGGCGATCATTGGAATCGTGGTATCCTGAACTAAGCCCAAGCTTTTTTGAAGATACTCTTTATTGATGGCTTTTTGGTGAAAAGTCTTAGGAGTATAGAGGGAAGAAAGAATGGGGTCATGATTTGGATCATAAAAGACAGTATTGATCCCGTTTAAGATTCCTTCAATTTTTTCAGGATGAAGACGAGTAATGTATTCAAGTCCACAGGCAAATTGAGCGGTGCGAATTTCTTTTGCATAACGAGGAGACACGGTAGTAACAAGATCCGCTGTGGTAATCGCACCCTTCATGAAGTTCACCAATCCATTATACTCCATAATATGTCGGTATTGTGAAGAAATTCCTAAAACATCTTCAAGTATTTCGGGAGGAAATATTCCTTGATACTGGATATTGTGAATCGTAAAGATCGATTTTGTATTTAAAAGATGTCCTTCTTTCTTATACAAAATATCGAGATATACATTCACCATCGCACTATGCCAGTCATGGGTATGAAGGATGTCTGGGGTGAGATGGATGGCATCTAATAAGTGAAAAACCGCTTTTCCAAAGAAAGCAAATCGTTCACCATCATCATAATGACCATAAAGTTCATCACGATCATAATAATACTGATTATCAATAAAATAGTAATCAATTCCACCTTCATTGAGATGTAAAAATCCACAATATAATCTTCGCCATGCTAGCATCACTTCCGCAGTGGCAATTAATTTCACTTGATCGCGAATTTTCTTTTGAACAACTCGGTAATACGGCATTACGACCGAGACCTGATAATCACGCGAGGTTTCTTTGATGGCTTGTGGAAGAGACCCAATGACCTCAGCTAAGCCCCCCGTTTGAGCAAAAGGATGAACCTCAGCCGCTACAAAAACGACTTGTTTCATACAATTTCTCCTTTTTTAAGGTAAATAGGATGCATGGGGGATCCATGAAGAATGGTTTTCGGGCGAATGGTTACCTCTTTATCAGTAATTACATACGATATTTGTGAGTCTCCTCCAACGATTGTTCCCTGCATTAAGATGGAGTGATTTACCTTCACATTTTTCTCAATCACGGTACCTCGGAATAAGACACTTGAAGTGACTTCACCATCAATCATGCAACCATCAGCAATCATGGAATCTTCCACATGGGCATGATCTTCATATTTGGTAGGAGCGGAGTCTCTTACTTTGGTATAGATGCTTCGGCCTTCTTGATTAAACAGTTCATCACGAATGGTAGGATTCAAAAGATCCATATTTACTTCATAATAAGTTTTCATCGAACTTAATGAACCAAAGTATCCAGTGAAGTTATACCCTACAATCCGTAAATGGTCTAGATTCTCTTTGATGATTTCACGATTAAAGCTCTTGAGTCCACGATCAATTGCATCATGAACTAATCGCGACAGGAGTTCTTTTTTCATGACCCAGGTGTCGATGGATGTGGATGCCATTCCAACAAAACTTTGATAAGAATTCATTCCAACAATCCGATCTTCTTCATCTAAGGTGAAGACCGTGACGGGTTTATATTCATCTTCTTTGACGATGTGATTGCGATACATGCAAGTAATATCGGCACCACTATCAAAATGTTTTCTAAAGACAGGTCGATAATCAATATTACATACATGATAGCAATCGGTTAAAACGACATATTCTTCTGGTGACATATCAATAAAACGAACAATCGTTTTAAGGGCTTCAAGTCTTGAATTATAAAAGTCACAGGTTGTGCCATAGGGAGGAAGGATGGTAAGGCCCCCTCTTTTACGAGCCAAGTCCCAATCTTTTCCTGAACCAACATGGTCCATGAGGGATTGATAATTGTTTTTTGTGACAACACCGATATGAGAGATGTTATTATTCACCATACTAGATAATGAAAAGTCAATGAGACGATATCGTCCACCCACCGGAGTTGATGCAATGGTACGGTTTTTGGTGACGTCAAAGTTTTCTTGATCATGAATATTTGAAAAAATTAAACCTAGTGTAGCCATTTATTTTACCTCCGATCCGTTTCAACCATTTCACCACAGGCAATTTGAATGCCTTCACCAATCGTGGCATCAGATCCAATGACCGTGATTTTATCACTACCACCAATGGTCACATGGGGTGAAATCGTTACGTGTTCATCTATAATTGCACAGTCGATGGTGCATCCTTCACCGATTACTGTATCCGCAAAGATAATGGAGTCGCGAATAACCGTTCCTTTCCCAACATGAACATTGCTGGAAAGAAGAGAATTCATCACGGTGCCTTCAATAAATGAGCCATCCGAAATGAGAGAATTTTTAGTCACAGCGCCCTTTGCAATAAACTGTGGGGGACGAGCTTCATTACGTGAATAGATTTTCCAATTGGATTCGAATAAATCAAATTGAGGAAGCGTGGAAAGGAGGTCCATATTGGCATCCCACAAACTTTGAATGGTACCCACATCTTTCCAGTAACCACTAAAAGGATAGGCGCTCAAGACTCTTCCATCTTTTAACATCGTTGGAATAATGTTTTTCCCAAAGTCATTAGAAGAGGCAGGATTTTTTTCATCAGCTTCAAGATATGAAAATAGGACATCTGTATTAAAGATATAGATTCCCATTGATGCAAGATTGGAGGTAGGTTTTGCTGGTTTTTCATTGAACTCAGTAATTTGTGCTTTTTCGTTTGTGGTCATGATTCCAAAACGGCTGGCTTCTTCCCATGGAACTTCTAAAACGGCTATCGTAAGCTCAGCGTCATGCTCTTTATGATGAGCGACCATTTTGCTATAATCCATTTTATAAATGTGGTCGCCTGATAAAATGAGCACATATTCGGGACGATAACGTTTAATAAAATCGATGTTTTGGTAAATCGCATTGGCGGTTCCTTTATACCATTCCCCTTTCTTTTTTCCTTGATAGGGGGGAAGGATATGTACTCCTCCAAAGTTTCGGTCAAGATCCCATGGTTGTCCTGCTCCAATATATCGGTTTAGTAAAAGGGGTTCATATTGGGTGAGAACCCCAACGGTATCAATTCCTGAATTAACACAATTGGAAAGAGGAAAATCAATAATGCGATACTTCGCACCATAGGTCACGGCAGGTTTTGCAATTTTGTTGGTAAGAGCATACAAACGACTCCCTTGACCACCCGCTAATAACATGGCAACACATTCTTTTTTGTTGAACATAATTTATTCCTTTCTTTTTGAATAGATGAGAATGGATAGACGGGGAATATTTAGGACTCCTGAGGAGGAAACCCCGTCACAAGAAACCATTTCGGTATCAAAATCATGAAGAGGAATTCCTTGGCCACCAAAGATGGCGTCATCACTGTTTAATAGGAGTTTATATTTTCCTTGGTCTAACCCAAAGCGATAATCATTGTAATTGTTTCCTGAAAAATTCATGATAATGAGAAGCGCATTTCCATAAGACCCTACTCTTTTCGTTATGAGAAGATTGTCATTGGGTTTCGATAAAACCCATGAAAATCCGTTCCAAGAATCATCTTGCTCCCACAGGGCATTTTCCTTCAGATAGAGGTGATTGAGTGCTTTGATATAATCTTGATGTGCTTTATGAGTCGGATAGAGAAGCAGAAGCCAATCCAATCCTTGATTATAATTCCATTCGATAAATTGAGCAAATTCATTTCCCATAAAGGTGAGTTTTTTACCCGGATGAACTATTTGATAGCCAGCTAGAAGACGAAGTCCGGCGAATTGTTCGTTATATTCTCCTGGCATTTTCCCAATTAAGGACTTTTTACCATGAACAACTTCATCATGAGATAAGGGAAGAACGTAGTGCTCACTAAATGCATACATCATTGAGAACATCAGTTTTTCATGTTGATGACTTCTAAAGAGGGGGTTGGTTACAAAATAAGCCAAGGTATCATTCATCCACCCCATATTCCATTTGTAATGAAATCCGAGTCCTCCTTCATGAACAGGAACTGTTATTTTAGGGAATGATGTCGACTCTTCAGCTATCATCATTCGATCAGGAAATAGGCGATGAACGGTTTGGTTTAAGTCTTTTAAAAAGGTAATAGCTTCTAAATTAAGATTTGACCCATATCGATTGGGTTTCCATTTTTTACGATCATAATCAAGATATAACATGGAGGCTACTGCATCAACACGAAGCCCATCGACATGACAATATTCAAAGAAGAAAAGTGCACTTGAAATGAGGAAGGACTTAACTTCTGGAGCTGCAAAATTAAAAATACGAGTTCCCCATCCTTCATGCTCCCGCCGATTGGGGTCGGGATCCTCATAAAGGTAAGTACCATCATATTCAATGAGTCCAAAGGCATCTTTCGCAAAGTGAGCGGGTACCCAATCTAAAATAATGCCGATTCCCGCTTCGTGAGCACGATGAACAAAGGCACGAAAATCATCAAAGGTTCCATATCGTGAGGTAATGCCAAAATAGCCAGTTACTTGATATCCCCATGATCCATCAAAGGGGTACTCCATAATTGGCATGATTTCAAGGTGCGTATAACCCATTTCTTTTGCATAAGGAATGAGTTCATCGGCTAAATTTTGATAACTATAATAGGAATGTTCATGACGTCTCCATGAAGAAAAATGAACTTCATAGATGTTCATGGGATCGTGAGGTGAATGAGGACGAATCGTATCTTGATAAGGATAAGGCATTAAAGGATAAACCTTTGAACTCGTCTTCCCATTGGTTTCGAAGTGATTCGCATAAGGATCTTGTTTTAGGAATGTTTTTCCTAAAGATGTGATGGCATATTTATAATTTGCAAAGGGGGGGATGGAATCAATCGTCGCTTCCCATAGTCCCCCTTCAATTTGCTTCATGGGGTTAGAGGTTGGATTCCACTTGTTGAAATCACCCACAACATGGACTTCATTTGCATGAGGAGCATAGACCCTAAAGGTGACTAAACTAGAGCGAAGAGGATTCTCATAATGAGAACCTAAATAACGATAAGCATCGGTCGCATAGGTTGTGTGAAATGCATTGATAAATTGTTTCATTCTACCCTCCGACATCCAATTTCTATTCTCATTATACACTAAATCAATTTTTTACTCAACAAAAACGAAAAGGATGAAATGAAAAAACGATATCGAATCGACATCGTTTATGATTTTAGAGTTTCTCCTAGGTTGGCAATCGTATTTGCAAGATTGTCTGTTAAAGAACGCTTAGGAACCCTCCATGTCCAGTTTCCATGCGTTGTCCCCGGAGTATTAAGCCGAGCCGTTTCTCCTAAGTGAAGATAATCCTGTAATGATACAATCACCATATGTGTTTTAAGCCCAAGTACTAATCGAATAATACGAGTGATTGCATCTTCGGTATTGTTGACGCCTAATTTCAAGAAAAGAATTTCTTTTTGTGTGCGCTTCAGTGTACCTATCCATGATTTAAGAGGAGGATTATCATGGGTTCCAGGATAAACAACTTGGTTCTTATTAAAAGTTTTCATATTGTCTTCTAGTTTATCGCTAAGTAGGGTGAATTGCAAAACCTTCATTCCAGGAAAGTTGCAATCCTTTAATAACCTTTCGACCCCTGGAGTTAAAAATCCTAAGTTTTCAGCGATGATATGAGCATTTTTGTTCTCTTTTAAAATTTCTTTCCATAAGGAAGACCCAGGTCCCTTCATCCAGGTCCCATTCTTGGCGGTAACCTCATGACTTGGGATGGCGTAATAGGCTTCAAATCCTCGGAAATGATCAATACGAATGATATCAAAAAGCTCGAGGGCATGCAAGATGCGCCTCTTCCACCAAGTGTAATGGTCTTTTTCCATCACATCATATCGATAGAGAGGGTTTCCCCATCGTTGTCCATCGCTTGAAAAAGCATCGGGTGGAACTCCAGCAACAAGAGTCGGATTTAAGTTTTCATCCAGTTCATATTGAGTGGGATTCATCCAAATATCAACAGAATCATGCGCAACATAGATGGGAACATCTCCCATGATTTTGATATGATTCTTTTTTGCATATTGATGAAGTTGCTTCCATTGAGATGCAAATTTATATTGAGTGAAATACCAAAATTCAATTTCATCACGATGTTCTTTGGTAAATTTTCTAAGCGTTCCTTTATCTCGAAATTTATATTCACGCGGCCATTCTTGCCAGCTTGCTCCATTCATGGTGTTTTTAATGCTCATGAACAAAGCATAATCATGAATCCAATTTGCCTCTTCTTCAATGAATTTTAAATAAGGAAGATGTTTTCTATCAAAGCGTGAAAAAGCAAGTTTTAAAACTTCAAATCGATTTAAGTATAATTCCTCATAGTTCACGCGCTTAGTGTCTATTACTTTTTGATCTTTTAATTCTTTTTGTGATAATAATCCGTCATGACTTAAAAATTCTAAATCAATAAAATAGGGATTCCCCGCAAAACTTGATAAGGTTTGATAAGGAGAATCACCATATGATGTGGGTCCTAATGGAAGCAATTGCCATACTTTTTGATTGGATTTCTTTAAGAAGTCAATAAACTCATAAGCACATTGCCCAAAGGAACCAACTCCATAATTATTAGGAAGAGAGGAAACATGTAATAAGATGCCATGTGTTGCCATAGTGTCATTCCTCCATTTCGATATCATTATACCACATAAACGAATGATTTAGAGAGTCAAATTAACCACAATAAAATCATACTGAAAATGGATATACAATAATAGGTATATCTGATTTCTTGTTAAAATTTATTAAATAGTAGAATGTTAAGATCTCAGTTATTTAGTATATGATTCTTAAAAATTCACGACATTAACATTTAAAGCGATAGATTTGATTCTATCGCTTTAACTATTTATTCTTCATATTTCTTGATAATAATAACCGCATTTTGACCGCCAAATCCAAAGCTATTACTCATTGCATATTTTAATTCTTTGGAAATGGGATGATTCGCAGTGTAATTTAAGTCACATTCGGGATCAGTTTCTTCATAATGAATGGTAGGGGGAACAACTCCATTTTGAAGAGCCATGGTTGTAATAATGGCCTCTATTGCCCCTGCAGCAGCCAAGGAATGCCCTATAGATGCTTTTGTGGAAGAGATGGGTATTAAATATGCATCTTTCTTAAAAACACATTTGATTGCCCTTGTTTCATACCTGTCATTTAGTGGAGTTGACGTTCCATGAGCATTGATATAATCAATTTGATGAGGTTTTAACTTCGCATCCTTTAAAGCAAGCGTCATGCATTTGGTCATGCCCTCTGCATCGGGATCCGGAGAAGTAATATGATAAGCATCACAATTGGTTCCATACCCAACAAGTTCACCTAAAATATGAGCCTCTCTTTGTTTTGCATGATTATATTCTTCAATAATAAGGATTCCTGATCCTTCCGCCATAACAAATCCACTTCTTCGTTTATCAAAGGGAATGGACGATTGATGTGGATCATTGGATGTGTTGAGGGCTCGCATTGCTGCAAAACCTCCCACACCTAATGCTGTGATGGGAGCTTCACTTGCTCCACAAAAAGCATAATCAATGTGATTAGTCTGAATGGCTCGCATCGCTTCACCAATGGCATTGTTTCCCGATGCACAAGCCGTTACAATCGGAATATTAGGCCCTTTTGCTTGAAACTGAATCGCTATTTGACCTCCGATGAGATTAATGATACTGTTGGGAACAAAGAAAGGCGAAATACGATCACTTCCTCGCTCAATCATCTTTTGCGTTTCTTCCTCAATTGTCGCTAGTCCGCCAATTCCACTTGATACATAAACTCCAAAACGATCATGGTTGATGGTTTTGGGAAGATGAGCTTCTTGATAGGCTTGTTTGCTTGCAATGAGAGCAAATAAGGTAGAACGATCTAATCTTTTGGTGACTGTGGAATCAAAATAACGTTCTGGCTCTAGATTTTTAACTTCACCCGCAATTTTTACTTTCATCGACGAAGCATCAAAGTGAGTAATGGGGGCAATCCCACACACACCCTCTACCAAGTTCTTCCACATTTCTTCTTTTGTATTCCCAATGGAAGATAGAACTCCCATCCCTGTAATTACAACTCGACGTTTCATGATGACATCACCATCCCACCATCCACTTGGATGGTTTGACCTGTAAGATAATCAGCTTCTGGAGAAGCCAGGAAGAGGGCTACGTTTGCAACATCTTCTGGTTTTCCTAAACGTCCTAGAGGAATATTCTTCTTAATTTCTTCAACCCATTCCGAAGATAACTTTTGTGTCATTTTAGTTTCAATAAAACCGGGAGCAATGGCATTCACACAAATGCCTCTTTTTGCAAGTTCCTTCGCTAATGATTTGGTAAGTCCAAGGATACCCGCTTTGGAAGCACTGTAATTACTTTGTCCAGCATTTCCTACAAGACCAACGACTGAGGAAATGTTAATGATTTTTCCATAACGTTGCTTAGCCATCATTTTACTGGCTTGCTTGCAACAATTCCAAGTTCCTTTTAAATTGGTATTAATCACGGTATCAAATTCTTCTTCACTCATTCGAAGAATGAGATTATCTCGGGTCAATCCAGCATTATTAATAAGAACATCCATTTTCCCGTAAGTATTTTGGATATGATCCATCATGTTGGTTACTTCTTCTAAAGAAGCAATATTGGCTTGAATAGTTTCTACTCGATGCCCTTCTTCTTGAATTAGGGTCGCTATTCTTTCTGCTTCTTGTTGATTGTGATGATAATGAACGATAACGGTTGCTCCTTCTCTCGCAAAAGCCATCGCGATTGCTTGGCCAATTCCTCCTGATCCACCCGTCACTAAAACGATATTGTCTTTAAATTTCATGATTTTACCTCCAAAGGTTGATTAATAGATTCGACGAAAACTTCAGGATACATCTTTTTTACAAGATTCCCTAAAACACATCCTGGTCCAATTTCAATAAATGTATCAAATCCATCCTTTATTAATAGATCAATAGATTGAAAAAACCGAACTGGTGATTTCATTTGCTCGATTATGCATGATTTTAAATTTGAAAATTCAAGATATGCTCCTGTTCGATTCATAACGATGGGGGTATGAGGGCGACTAAAAGTGATCTTATTTAGATATTTTTCTAAGACAGCACTTGCTTCCTCCATCATCGGAGTATGAAAAGCTCCGCTCACTTTGAGTTCAATGGCACGTCGCAGTCCTAGTCTTTTTAGTTCTTGAACCGCTTCATCTACTGCACTCTTTGCACCAGAAATGACAATTTGATCAGGAGCATTATAGTTTGCAATCCAGAGGTTTGAAATCTTACTGCAAAACGTTGCAACAACATCTTCTTGTAAACCAATGAGGGCAACCATTTTTCCTGGATAACGATGACTTACCTCGCTCATCGATTGGGCACGTATCCCAACAAGCGATGTGATATCAGAAAATGAAATGATACCAGCGGCATATAGCGCGGTAAACTCTCCTAAACTAAAGCCACAAAAGGCTTGAATGGGGCTTGGTAATGCATGCTTTACAGACTCGTAAATCGCAATACTAGTCATTAAAATGGCATTTTGCGTATATCGTGTATCTTGTAGTTTCCCTTCATCTTCAAAGCAAAGGGAAGCTAAGTCATATCCTAAAATTTGACTTCCTTGTTCATAAAGTGTTTGTATGGAAGGGGAATCATAAAACACTTTTCCCATTCCTATGGTTTGTGATCCTTGTCCTGCAAATAGAATCGCTACTTTCGACATGAAGTATCTCCTTCCTTAAACTCACCCATCAAACGATATTTTTGATATCGTTTATGAAGTCGTTCTTCATTTGACAATCCTTGTAATGCTTTAAAAACATCATACAATTCTTTCCGAAGATATGTATATGTAATTTTTGGGTTTGAGTGGAGTCCATCAGGAGTTTCAGGAATGATTCGATCGATTAAATGATAGTCTAATAGTTCGAAACTCGTCAGTTTCATCACCTTTGCTACTTCAGGAGCAAGGGAAGCATCTTTATATAGAATCGATGCAAATCCTTCGGGCGAAAGAATGGAATAAGTTGCATTTTCACACATCCATACCTCATCGGTTAAGGCCAAGGCAAGGGCTCCTCCGCTTCCTCCCTCACTTAATATGAGGGCAATCGTCGGAACGTTTAATTGACTTAAACAAGCAAGGTTTTCAGCTATAGCCCATGCTTGTCCTCGTTCTT
The DNA here is from genome assembly GCA_028702495.1 of Bacilli bacterium. Lineage (GTDB taxonomy): Bacteria > Bacillota_I > Bacilli_A > ML615J-28 > CAG-698 > JAQVOS01. Next base: position 41 of record JAQVOS010000003.1, on the reverse strand, counting down.
CAGCTCCAATCCCCGGATAAGCTCCTGGAGTATCGATGATA
>JAQVOS010000039.1 GCA_028702495.1 Bacilli bacterium | reverse complement strand
CCATTGATGGATTGACTTTTACACAAACGGGTCAAGTATCCATCGCTCCAGCAGGTGGAGTCTCTAACTTTACCTTCATCAACAATCATGTTTATGATACAACTGCAAGCATGTCTTTCATTTACTTCCCGAATACTGGAAGTTCAAATAGCGATTTCGTGATTGAAAACAATGTCTTTGAAATTATTAATGCCAAAAGTATTCAATCTCGTTATATTCGTGGTGGAAACGTTACGAATGTGCGAGTCGTCAATAATAGTTTTGAAGGAGTTATAGGTCAATATACTGATGCTATCCGTCTTGAAGGAACCAATAGTGGCAATGCCGCTGGAATTGGTGCAAGTGGAGAAATCATCATTCAAAATAATCAGTTTGCATCAATCGGACAACGTTCGATTTGGATTACTCGGTACTCTGCAACTTTGATTGATATCTCTGATAATACTTTTGATAAATCAGGTGATCAATCTTATGGGGGTGGCGTTCAAATCCAAGTATGGGTTCCTGGACAAGAAACTGCTATTATTTTAAGCCGTAACGTAATGAAAAACATTGGTGGTTCATTCTGCTTCAGAATTAATAATGAAGCTACATGGACTGGAGCAGAAACTTGGAGTGTTGAAGCACATTACAATGCCTTCTTCGATATGTTTGATACTGCTCCATATGATGATTTCATTCAAGCTTACGCTCCTGCTGCAGCATCTCTTATCAATGCAGACTACAACTTATTCTTTAAGAGTGGAGCATCCATTGTTCCTGCTACTGATAGAATGCCAAATGTAGGAAGTTATACTCATCAAATAACATCTCTTGATGATTTAGCTGAAGCCATTCTTTTTGATAAAATCAATCATTCAGAAGATAACCTACTGTTGGTAGGAACTCATGAAAAGATTACAAAAACAACATATTCAACCCTTGCCCTTGCTTATGAAGCTGCTCAACCAGGAGATACAATTTTATTACTTCCAGGCACTTATTCAGGTAATATTACCATTGATAAAGCTAACCTTTCACTTGTATCTCTCAATGAAGAAAAAGATCCAACAGATGCTAGTCTTATTCGTCAAGCAGAAACCATCTTTAATGGTAAGATTACTCTCGCAAAAGAACTTGAAAACTTTACAATAAGTGGATTTAGGTTTACTGGTACTGCTCAAATCGTGAATACCATTGGTAATGCTGGTACAGCTCTAGCACCCGCAACCAACCTCAAAGGATTCACGTTTGCGAATAACATCGTTGAAACAGGACTTACAACTGGCAATGGTTTCATCTACTTTGTAGAAGCGTCTAGTAGCTATAGCCATGACCTCGTATTTGCAAACAATACTTTTAAAACAACTGCTGTTGGAACAACTCTATCTTCTGTTGTTTACATCGACAATTGCTTTAATTTGACTGTGGTTGGAAACGAATTTAAAGATATTACAGGCAAAGGCTTCTACATTAACGATACCACTAAAGGATTAAGTGGTTATGTTCTTGTTCAAGGAAATACATTTGAAAATATTACTGGTAGCGGTTTCTGGGCAAATTGGTTATCACCATTACCTGGTACTGCTGGAATCGTCCGTGTCGTCGACAACCAATTTAAGAACGTTACCGTATACGGTGTCTATATTGGAAGAATGAACAATTCAGATACATATCAAGAAATTTCTGTTCAATTCAATACCTTTGAAACTGTGGGTACAGGCGCTCGATTTGACCGCGTTCATACCAATTCAAATGTTCATTTCAATTATAATAAATTTATTGATGTTCCATCTGTTGCCTATGTATTTGATGAAAAACGTGAAGATACATCCAGCCCAGTAACACTTGATGCGACAAAGAACTTATATATGGAAGCAGGAATAGTTATTACTCCTAATGCTGCAAAATTCTCAGGTTTACCAAACTATGCTGAAGCCTATACTGAAGAAAGTGCTCTTCCTGTTTATTTAGGAGAAGGAGAAATGATGATGACATCCTTAACCATTGATCCAATCGTTGGGAAAGTTTATATTGATGACAAATATCAACTCACTTATAGTTTTACTCCAGAAGAAGCAACTGCTATAGATGTAACATGGGATTCTAGTGATATTACCATTGCGACTGTTTCAGCCACAGGTGAGCTCAATGCTCTAAAAACAGGAACTGTGACGATTACTGCCACTTCTGTTGACAATCCAACTTTGAAAGCAACCATTGAAATCACTGTGTATGTTTTTGAAACCATTGAACTTCGTCATGAAGATAATGGGGTTGTTAAAGTAGGAGAAACTTCTAGCTTGACTGTATCAACTTATCCTACTACTCTTGCTGGTACCATTACGTTTACAAGCAAGACTCCAGCTGTCGCAACTGTTGATTCAACAGGAGCTGTCACAGGCGTTGCTGAAGGAACTGCTGAAATTGAAGCTGCCATTGGTTCAACCATTGTTGCAACCATTACAGTCATTGTGAAAAATGATGCGGTTGCAGAAGTAGATCCGATTCAATTCCTTATCAATGCTAATGCGGGAAATGCTTTAATGAGATATATTTCAACATTCGGAAACACCACTAAGACTGAACTTGTTTATGGTGCTGTTACAAAGATTTGGTTTGGAAATCTCAATATTATTGAAGCCCTTGCTCCTATAGGAAACTCTCGTCCAGGCGACAAATTGACATCGCTTGAATTCATCGTCGTTCATGACACTGGTAATAATAACCTTGGAGCCAACGGTTTGATGCATAAGAACTATCTAAACAATAGCGATCCAGGTGTCTCTTGGCATTATGTTGTGGATGATGAAGGAGCTTATCATCAAGTTCCAAACGATGAAGTAGCTTATCATGCAGGTGATGGTTCAAGACCATATGGCCTCACCGACACAGGCGTGACTGCAACGACACCGAAACCTGTGATTACCATTTCTCAAGATGGATACTATGTCTTGAATGGAACAAAATCATCGGTTCTTGCTCCAAAAGATGGCACCACCATTCTAACAACCGCTCATATCACCGATTCTGGTATTTTCACAGTCATCGGTACCAACAATAATTACTACATTAACAATACTTATTACAACACCACTTACAAGAAAATTGCTAACCAAGGTGGAAATCGTCATAGTATTGGGATTGAATCTTGCGTTGATGAAGGATCTGATTTATATGGAACATGGCAACGTTTAGCCAAATTAGTTTCTTCCCTTCTTGATGAAAATGATTTAACCTTAGACCGCGTTCTTCAACATAACAATATGAGTGGTAAGAACTGTCCTCAAACTTTAAGAATGGCTACTTTGTGGAGCTATTTCATGGAAATGGTCACTTATGAATATGAGTTAAGAACCACTTTCAAAGATTACACCTTCACCTTTGTTTCCAATGATCCAACCATCGTTGACAACACGGGTAAGATCATCAGCAAACCAAAAGTGACTACTGAAGTTAGTTATACAGTAACCATCACTGGTCCAGCTGCTTACAATCAATCCATTACCCTTTATGCAACCATTCCTGGAACTAAAATTCTTGGATAATTGAAAGAGGTAGGAACCACTCTTTGAGTGGTTCCTTTTTTCATTTACAATAAGGGCGTTTTGTGCTACAATAAATCAAGAAAGTTGGGATTTTATGTATCAATTAGTATTGAAGAAAAAAGAAGAAATGCGTTTATTAGGGGGTCATCCATGGGTATATGCCAATGAAGTACTCTTTATTACTGGCGAGGGAACTCCTGGGAGTATTGCCAAGGTTTGTAACCATGAAAATCGTTTTATTGGATTAGGATATATTAATCATCAATCTAAGATCATCGTCCGTCTCCTTAGTCGCGTTGAGACTGAGATTAATCGTGATTTCTTTTTTGAGCGTATCAAAGCGGCTAATGACTATCGTCACTCTTTGGGATATAACAATAATTACCGTGTTGTTTTTGGTGAATCAGATCTCTTACCTGGCCTCATTGTTGATAAATATGGCGAATATCTCGTTGTCCAAATCCTAACGTTAGGAATGGATGTCAGAAAAGACATGATTGTTGATATATTAGTGGAGTTATTTTCTCCGCGAGGAATTTACGAACGTAGTGATGTTCCAGTACGAGAGAAAGAAGGACTAAAACAAGTGAAAGGTCTTCTTTATGGAGAAGTTCCTGCACTTGTTGAAATCGTTGAAAACGACCTAAAACTAATGATTGATGTTCAAAATGGACAAAAAACAGGATATTTCCTCGATCAAAAAGAAAATCGTCATCAGATTGAGGTTTACGCAAAAGATAAAGAAGTGCTTGACTGTTTTTGTAACATCGGTGGGTTTTCTTTGTGTAGTGCCAAGGGCGGAGCGAAAGCGGTCACGAGTCTTGATATATCACAAAAAGCACTTGATCAACTCGTTCTTAATCAACAGGTAAATGGACTCGAAAACATCACCCCAGTTTGTTGTGATGTCTTTGATCAATTACGAATTTATCATCAAGAAAAGCGCAAATTTGATGTCATTGTTCTTGATCCTCCCGCCTTCACCAAATCATTTGATACGGTTAAAGAAGGGATGAAGGGATATCGTGATATCAATATTCAAGCTCTTAAACTCATTCGTTCAGGTGGATATCTCATCACTTGTAGTTGTTCACAGCACTTCACGTTACCCTTGTTCTTACAAATGATTCAAGAAAGCGTAACTTCCACAGGTGTTCGTGCTCAGATTGTGGAAATCAGATCTCAAGGGAAAGATCACCCCATGCTCATAGGGCTAGATGAAGGATGGTACTTAAAAGTTGCCATTCTCCATATTCTATAGGAGGATTTATGGCAAAAAAATGGATTAAAAACAGTTTAAAAATACTCCTTGTCCTCGTTTTAGTTGCTTGGTTGGTTCTTGCTTTAATCCCTGCAAAAGCGAATTTCGCAGGAGAGAATCCATTGCGAATCGAGGAAGGAGCTCGCCCCATGCTCATTGCTCATGGAGGGGGAAATCGGGAGTTCCCTGACAATACCCTTGAAGCTTTTTATCATGCCTATTCGATTGATCCCGATTGTATGATGGAAACGGATGTGAGTATCACCCAAGATGGCATCATCATCCTATCTCATGACACCACCCTCGATCGAAAAACCAATACAACCGGTGCTATTGAAGACCATACCTATCAATCTCTTCTCGATCTTGAGATTGATTTTGGATATGAAAACACGGAGGGCGAGTTAGTTCCCTATACCAATTATTTGGGTGAAAATGTTACTCCTCAGGATGTGACCTATCCCGTAGGCATCAGTCCTCGCCATGCATCCAAATTTCTCGTTACCACTCTTGAGGAACTCATAAAAGCTTTTCCCACCAATTATATCAATGTTGAAATTAAGCAAAGTGGTGAAACGGGACATGAAGCTCTTGCAACCGTCCTCACTTTACTTGAAACCCTTGATGATGAATACCATACATTTAGTCGAATTGTCCTTGCTTCCTTTCATGATGAAATATATGAAGAATTGGTGAGTTACCAAAAAAATACCAATCCCACTCTTATGTATTCTCCTGCAATCAAAAGGGTTGCAACCTTCTATGTCTTACAACTCTTCCGGATTGATTCCATTTTTACCGATGGCATCGCGGTATTTCAATTACCTGTTCGCCAATATAACATCAACCTTGCTTCAAAGAGTATAATCAAAATTGCTCATCGTCATAACATTGCGGTCCATTATTGGACGATTGATGATGAAGTTACGATGAAATACTTGATCCAAAATGGGGCTGATGGCATTATGACCAACATTCCAAGCTTACTTAAGCAAGTCTATGATGAGGTTTTTCCATCGTAAAACAAGAAAACTCATCAAAAAAATAAACGCAACCGCTTTTTATGAAAGCGGTTTTTGCTTGAGTATAAGAAATGATTTATGCCATGATGTATGCTATAATAATTTTGCCCTCACTTGGAGTGAGTGACAGATTGAAGAGGTACTTATATGAACGCATGGAGAAATTTTAATTTGGGTCATTGGACTGAACAAATAGATGTTCGTGAATTTATACAAAATAACTACCTTCCATATGAAGGAAATGGCGACTTTTTAATGGGACCCAGTCCCAAAACACACATTATGTTGAAACATTTACAAGATTTACTACGTGATGAACAAAACAATAATGGGGTTCTAGGCTTTGAAACCCAAGTGGTATCCCAAATATCAGCCTATTCATCTAGTTATGTTGACAAAGCGAGTGAAGTTATCGTTGGATTACAAACCGATCAACCTTTAAAGCGACCTTTCCATCCTTTTGGAGGAATTCAAGTGGCTGTAAAAGCAGCAGAAGCTTACCAATATCAGGTTGATCCTGCCTTGATAGAAATATTTACCAAGTATCGGAAGACGCACAACCAAGGTGTTTTTGATGTCTATACGAAGGAAATGCGCAAAGCAAGAAAAGCCGGTATAATTACGGGACTACCTGATGGTTATGGTCGTGGTCGAATCATTGGGGATTATCGACGTGTGGCTCTCTATGGTATTAACTTCTTGATTCAAAAGAAAGAAGAAGAAAAAGCTCAATATGGGGCTACCATGAATGAAGAAAACATTCGTGCTCGTGAAGAACTACAAGATCAAATGAATGCCCTGGAAGAACTAAAAGTGTTAGGAAATCACTATGGCTTTGATTTATCTCGTCCTGCCGAAAATGCGAAAGAAGCCGTGCAATGGCTTTACTTTGCTTATTTAGGATCCGTCAAGGAACAAAATGGGGCGGCCATGAGTTTAGGTCGTGACACCATTTTCCTCGATATTTATTTTGAACGAGATCTAAAAGAAGGTGTCCTCACCGAAGAAGAAGCACAAGAACTCATCGATCAATTTGTGATCAAACTTAGAATGATACGTTTTGCTCGTACCCCTGAATATAATGATTTATTTTCGGGAGATCCCAACTGGATTACGGAATCCATTGGAGGAATGGGTCTTGATGGGAGACCACTCGTTACTAAGACTTCCTATAGAATGTTACAAACCTTATATAACTTAGGACCTTCGCCTGAACCTAACATGACCATTTTATGGAGCGATACCCTTCCACAAGCCTTTAAAGAGTTTGCGGCGAAGGTGAGCATTGATACCAGCTCTATTCAATATGAAAACGATAATCTCATGCGGGAATTATGTGGAGATGACTATGCCATCAGTTGCTGCGTTTCTCCTATGGCTATTGGTAAAGAAATGCAATTTTTCGGAGCTCGTGCCAACCTCGCGAAAGCTTTATTATATGCTCTCAATGATGGATGGGATGAAATTCGTCGTGAACAATTAGTAAAAGGAATTGGTCCCATTGAAAAAGACGTCCTTGACTATGATGAAGTCATGGTAAAGTTTATGAAAGTTCTTGATTGGCTTGCCAAACTCTACATCGATATGCTGAATGTCATTCATTACATGCATGATAAATATGCCTATGAACGCTTACAAATGGCCCTTCACGACTATGTGATTAAGCGTAATTTCGCAACAGGAATTGCAGGATTGTCCGTTGTCGCTGATTCTTTATCTGCCATTCGTTATGCCAAAGTTCGTCCAATTCGCAATGAACTCGGAATTGCCGATGATTTTCTGATTGAAGGGGAATATCCCACTTATGGTAACAATGATGATCGTGTCGACATGTTGGCCAATCAAATTGTTAAGACCTTCAAAGAGAAAATATCTCAATATGAAACTTATCGCAACGCTCGCCATTCGCTCTCCGTTTTAACAATCACCTCCAATGTGGTCTATGGTAAAAAAACAGGAACAACTCCTGATGGGCGTAAAAAAGGAGACCCCTTTGCTCCAGGTGCCAATCCGATGCATGGACGTGATCAAAAAGGAGCTCTTGCATCCCTTTTAAGTGTTGCGAAAATTGAATTCACAGATGCGAATGACGGCATTAGCAACACTTTTAGTATCATTCCGGATGCTTTAGGCGATGATTATGCCGATTTCTTAGAAGAACATGCATCAACATCCCAAGTTGATAATTTGATTAGTTTACTCGATGGCTATTTCTTGCACCAGGCGCATCACCTTAATGTGAATGTCTTGCGTCCTGAAATGTTGATGGATGCCATGAAAAATCCAGAAAAGTATCCAAATCTCACCATTAGGATTTCTGGCTATGCAGTGAATTTTCACAAGCTTACCAAAGAGCAACAAGAGGAAGTTTTGAAAAGAACGTTCCATAGCAAATTATGATAGCAAAAGTTCATTCCATTGAAACATTCAGTGGTGTAGATGGGCCAGGTTTACGCTACGTTTTGTTTTTGCAAGGTTGCAACATGCAATGTCAATTTTGTCATAATGCCGATGCCATTCCTCAGCAAGGAGGAATGGTAATGACCGTCGAAGAGATTGTGGAAGACTATCATCATTATCAAAACTTTTATCGCAATGGTGGCGGTATCACCCTTAGTGGGGGTGAACCTCTCATGCAAGCTGGTTTCGTCCTTGAATTATTCCGTCTTTTAAAGAAAGAAGGCGTTCATACTTGTATTGAAACTCAAGGGTCTCTTTTTCGAAAAACACCGCTTATGGAAGAAATAGTATCATTAACCGATTTATTTATTGTGGATCTTAAAGGGTCTGATGAAGAAAAAGCCCTACAGATGAGTCGTTGCGGGATTCAAAAAACACTTGAATTTTTAGCCTATCTCAACGAGCAACAGAAGAAGTTTATCATTACCTATGTTCTCCTTCCAACCATGAATGATCGGGAGCAAGATGCTTCGCAACTTGCGACGATTCTATCACAATATGATGCCACCCATATGACCTTTAAGGTGTTGCCTTACCATCGATTTGGCACGCAAAAATGGGATGTTGTGGGTGTTCCTTATACACTCCATCATATTGAAGAGCCAACCCCTTTAGCGGTTCACACATTTTTATCTAAAATTAGAACTTATTTATTGAAACACTAAAACCTCTGATGAATCAAGATGGATCAGAGGTTTTTTCATTTGAATTATCGATTTTCTGTCTTGTGTAAAAATGTCATTCATGCTATAATAGAGCCATAAGAAAGTGCTTTCATAAATAGGTGGTAACATGATTTCCTATGACTTAAAATCGCTTGGAACCAATAAGATATCTTTTTACTTAGCATTAGAACAAGCCCTGCTGTCTAATTTAGAGGATGATGTCTTTTTTTTATGGGATATTTCTACCTCCCTCATTGCAGGAAGAAATCAATTCATTCCTGCTGAAATCAATGAAGCTTATGTTGCAAAGCATCAAATTCCTGTCTTTAGACGCCCTTCAGGAGGAGGAACAGTCTATGCTGATGATGGCTGCTTCATGTATTCTTTTCTTTCAAAGGAACAAAATCGCGATGCTCTATATCAAAAATACTTAACAAAACTCATGGAATCCTTATGTGAACTAGGATTAGATGTTGTCTTTTCAGGGCGTAATGATCTATTGTTTCAAGGAAAGAAGTTTTCGGGAACGGCCATTCAACAAACCCCCCAGGGATCCATTTTACACGGAACGTTCTTATATGATACAAATCTTGCTCATCTAGTAGAAGCCCTGATGGTAGATCCTACCAAAATCATCTCCAAAGGCATTCAAAGCGTTAAAGAACACGTGATCAATCTAAAACCCTATATCACACTATCCAAACGAGAACTCATGGATTATCTCATCACTCACATGGTGACTGAAGTACGATATCTCGATGAAGCAACCTTGAAAAAAGTACCAGCCTATGAAGCAAAATTTACTTCATCTACCTGGATTCATGGAAATAATCCCAAATATACCCTTCAGTTTAAAAAGAGATTTCCCTTTGGAGGACTAGAAGTCTTACTCCTCCTCAAAGGTAATCTCGTTCAAAACATGAGTTTCCGTGGCGACTTCTTTATTCGTAAGCCTTTAGAACCATTCTATCAACGGTTTATCAACCAACCTTTCACAAAACTAACCTTTACTACTCTTTTAGAAGAAAATCCCCTACATCAGTATATTTTTGATGCAAAGAATGAAGATTTATTATCATTATTATTTCAGGAGGAACTATGAAAAAAACATCATTGTATGAAACCCATGTTGCTTTAGGAGCAAAGATGGTGGAATTTGCAGGATGGGATATGCCCATTGAATATCAAGGTTTAGTTGCCGAGCATTTTGCGGTTCGGCAACATTGTGGAATTTTTGATGTCTCCCATATGGGTGAAATTATGATTACGGGAGTTGATGCGTTCGCATTTGCAAATCATGTAGTCAGTGGTCGTATAAAACCCATCTCCATGCGGATGACGTATGGAATGCTTCTCAATCATGAGGGTGGAATCATCGATGATTTAATGGTATATTATTATAATGATCAAAAAATCTTGCTTGTCGTGAATGCCAGCAATTGTGAGAAGGATCTTGCATGGATTTTAAGTATTCAAAAACAAAGCACTTATCACGTCATCGTGAGCGATATTTCACCTGAAGTTGGTCAAATTGCGCTTCAAGGAAAAGAAGCAGTACCCCTCTTACAATTACTAACTTCTTATTCCCTTGCTAATTTGAAAATGTTTGATTTTGAAGAAGTTAACCTTCACGAGATGTCCTTTATGATTTCTCGTAGTGGATATACTGGAGAAGATGGGTTTGAGATCTATGGAAAGAACAATGACATTGTTTGCTTATTTAAAAAACTAGTTGAACTGGGAGCCACTCCTTGTGGATTGGGATGTCGTGATACCCTCCGGTTTGAGGCCAATATGCCTTTATATGGGCATGAAATGGATGAAACAGTCAATCCCTTTGAAGCCACTTTAACATTCGGCGTCGATATGACAAAAGAGGATTTCATTGGTAAAGCCGCTTTGGAGAAATCTAAAAGTGAAGGATTAAAGCGAAAAGTGGTCGCTTTAGAGCTTACCGATCGCGGTATTGCTCGCTCAGGCTATCTCGTGTTTGATGGGGAAGAACCCATTGGTCACATCACAACGGGATATCTCATTCCTGGTCATGAAAAAGCCTATGCCCTCGCGATGCTAAAAGTGGGGTATTGGGACCTTGGAACAAAGGTTCAAATTCAAATTCGAAAAAATCTTGTTGAAGCGGTCGTTCGCAACAAGAAGTTCTTAAATAAACAATACATTAAATAGGAGGAAATTATGAGTAAAGTATTGAATGGATTACACTACACCAAATCCCATGAATGGGTCAAAGTTGAAGGAAATGAAGCCACTATTGGAATTACCGATTATGCACAGCATAGTTTGGGAAACATTGTTTATCTTGAAACCAAGGAAATTGGCGAAGAAGTCACCCAATTTGGTGAATTGGGAACGATTGAAAGTGTGAAAGCAGCCTCAGATATTTTATCACCCCTGAGTGGAGATATCGTCGATGTTAATGCCGATGTCATTGATCAACCAGAACTAATCAATGAGGATCCTTATGGATGCTGGATGATTAAAATTGCGATTCACAATTCTGATGAAGTGAAAAATTTACTCACAGCTGAAGAATATCAGCTAGAAAGTAAATAATATGTTTAAATATTTTCCTCACACTCCAGAAGACATTGCATCAATGCTTGAAGTGATTGGGGTATCTTCTTTGGATGATTTGTTTGCCCAAATTAATCCAAGTTTGCGAACCATGAAGGAGTTCAACTTACCATCCAGTCAGAGTGAATATGAGGTTCGTAAGACCATAGGCAATCTTGCCAAGATGAATCAAACTTATATTAGTTTTTTGGGAGCGGGCAGTTATGAATCCTTTACACCAAGCGTTGTTGCTAGTTTAACATCTCGTCAAGAGTTCCTGACAGCATATACCCCTTATCAACCGGAAATCTCTCAAGGAACATTACAATATGTTTTTGAATTTCAGAGCATGATATCCGAACTCACGGGAATGGATGTGGCCAATGCTTCGATGTATGATGGGGCGACCGCAACCGCAGAAGCCATGCTGATGGCATCAGCCCATACCAAACGTTCTACCCTGCTCCTCAGTGGGACCTTGCACCCCCATACCATTGAAGTTGTTAAAACCTATGCTAAATATCGTGGACTTCAAGTTAAAGTGATTCCTGCATCAAACCATATTCTCGATGTAAAAGCGCTCGAATTCGCACTCGATGAGGATGTGGCTGGACTCATTGTTGCTTATCCCAATTATTATGGTTATCTAGAAGATTATGAGGCGGTTTCACCCTTGCTTCAAAAAAATAAGAGTCTTTTCATCATACAAACAGATCCCTCGAGCCTTGCGCTCTTTAAAACACCTCGCGCTTGGGGAGCTGATATTGTCTGTGGCGAAGCCCAAAGTTTGGGGATAGCCCCATCTTATGGGGGTCCTTATTTGGGAATCTTAGCCACTACAAAAGCCTTGATGCGAAAATTGCCAGGACGGATTGTTGGAATGACCAAAGACATCGATGGAAAACGGGCCTTTGTTCTAACCTTACAAGCTCGTGAACAACACATTCGGCGTGAAAAAGCCAATTCCAACATTTGTTCAAACCAATCACTTATGGCCTTATCTACCGTTATTTATATGAGTTTGATGGGAAAACAAGGGATGGAAGCTGTTGCAAAACGAGCTTATGATAATGCCCATTATCTTGAATCCTCTCTCGTTGCAACAGGTAAGTTCCACCAGGTGAGCGACATTCCTCATCATAAAGAATTTGTTTTAAAAACGGACGAAAATTTAGAAGTATTGTCGAAGAAGTGGCAAGAAAGAGGATTCTTAGGTGGATTGATGCTAGACTCTCATCATGCCTTATTTTGTGGTCATGAAACTCGCTCAAAAGACGAAATCGATGCCTTTGTGAAGGTAGTAGGTGAATCATATGAATGATGCTTTAATTTTTGAACGGTCCATCAAAGGACGCGTTGGGTACTCAATTCCGAGGTCCACAGTTCCTCATGCCCCCATCCCTACAAAGTTTTGCCGGGAAACCTCTATAGATTTTCCTGAAGTCAGTGAACTTGATGTGGTTCGTCATTATACCAAATTATCACAAAAGAATTACGGAGTTGATCAAGGATTCTATCCTTTAGGCTCCTGTACGATGAAATATAATCCAAAAATCAATGAAGAAGTTGCAAAAATGGCAGCCTTCACTCAAATTCATCCATTACAAAATCCCGAAAGCGTGCAAGGGGCTCTACATATCTATGATGAAATGGATAAGGCCTTATCAACCCTCACTGGACTCGCTCATTTTTCCTTCAATGGAATCGCAGGAGCACATGGTGAACTCATTGGTTTGATGGTTATGAAAGAATATCATTTAAAACGCAATGATGCAAAACGGAATAAAGTCATTGTTCCTGTGAGTGCTCATGGCACCAATCCTGCAAGTTGTACCTTATGTGGTTTTGAAGTGGTTCAAGTCGCCACCAATGAACATGGATGTGTGGATATGGAAGCCCTAAAAAGCGTCTTGAATGATGAAATAGCTGGCATCATGCTTACGAATCCCAATACACTCGGATTGTTTGAACGGGATATTTGTGAAATCAGTCGCTTAATGCATGAAAATGGAAGTTTAATGTATTATGATGGCGCGAACCTGAATGCCCTACTGGGTCATGTTCGCCCCAGTGATATGGGCTTTGACATCATGCACATCAATCTTCATAAAACATTCTCCACTCCTCATGGAGGTGGAGGTCCAGGATCAGGTCCTGTTGGAGTACGCGCTGATTTGGCTGACTATCTACCCAATCCTCAAATTAAAAAGGTGGGCGGAGCTTATCAATGGTTTGATAATCCAAAATCGATTGGAAGAGTGAGTGGTTTCTATGGAAACTTCTTAGTTATCCTTCGTGCCTATGCTTATATTTTATCCTTAGGAAAAGAGAACATGAGACAAGTTTCATTGTTATCCGTCCTCAATGCCAACTATGTAAAAGAATCATTAAAACCTTGGTATAAACTTCCCATTCAAGATCTATGTATGCATGAAGTCGTTTTCGACGGTTTAATCAGTGAAAAAGCCACCACGCTTGAAGTGGCCAAACGACTCCTTGATTATGGTTATCATCCACCCACAATCTATTTCCCTCTTTTATTTCATCAATCACTGATGATTGAACCGACAGAAACAGAATCAAAAGAAACCTTAGATCAATTTATTGAGGTCATGAAAGTGATTGCGATGGAAGCAGAAAGTGATCCGGAACTCCTTAAAAATGCTCCTCATCATACCATCGTGCGTCGACTTGATGAAGTCACAGCGGCTCGGAATCCAATTTTAACCATTAAGGATATTCCACATGAATGATCTTATCATCATCGGTGCCGGACCTGGTGGATATGAACTAGCGCTCGAAGCCTCTAAAAAAGGGTTATCAACCATTCTCATTGAACGTGAACGCTTAGGAGGAGTCTGTCTTCGAGAAGGCTGCATTCCAACCAAAACCTGGTATAAATCGGCAGAACTGCTGCGAGATATCAAGGAAGCACAGGCTTTAGGGCTTGAGTGTCTTAGTCCTACCTTTGATTTTTCAGTTGCTCAAGCACGAAAAGATGGAATCGTCAAAGGATTAGAAGAGGGCATTCGCTTTTCTCTTGAAAAAGCAAAAGTTGAGCTTGTTTCAGGAGAAGGAACTCTTCAGGGTCCTCATCAAGTAAGAGTGAATGAGACCGTCTATGAGGCTAAGACAATTGTGATTGCCACTGGATCGCGTCCCATGATGATTCCAGGATTCGAGGTCGCCTGGGATTCGACTCAAATACTCGCCTCTACCACCCTACCCAAAAAACTCATCGTCATTGGAGGTGGAGTCATTGGCCTTGAGATGGCTTGTATTATGCAAGCCATGGGAGTCGCGGTCACGATTGTTGAATTCATGGACCGAATCCTCCCCACTGCCGATCGTGAAATCTCAAAACGTCTTCAAACTTATCTTAAAGCCCAAGGAATCCTCCCTATTGTGGGGGCTATGGCTAAAGAAATGGTTGAAGGGGGAATTCATATTGAAGCGAAGGGCAAACTTCAATTTATTGAAGGGGACCAAGTATTAGTGGCTGTTGGAAGACGCCCCAATATTGAAGGGTTAGGCCTTGAAAAACTCGGAATTGTCCATGATCGTAAAGGAATAAAAGTGAATCAAAATTTTGAGACCAATGTTCCTGGCATCTATGCCATTGGTGATGTCACTGGGAAAATGATGCTTGCGCATGTAGCCACCTATCAAGGGTATCATGTTCTTCATCATTTGCAAGACGAAGCAAGTCATATTCGCTTTGATCTTGTTCCTAGTTGTGTCTTTTCATTCCCTGAAGTGGCATGGGTGGGAGTGACAGAAGAGGAATGCACCCCTGGATCTTATACCACCTATAAGAGTCTCTATCGTGCCAATGGAAAAGCTCATGCCATGAATGCTGTGGATGGATTTGTAAAGATGATTGTTCGTGATGATCATATCATTGGTGTCC
>JAQVOS010000075.1 GCA_028702495.1 Bacilli bacterium | reverse complement strand
TACTTCTGATAAACTCTTATAAGTGATGTCGCTTAATTTCATAGGTTTCTCCTAATTGATGATACTCAAAACCAATATCTATCTTCTTGATTTTAAACTGACCCGGTAGGTAATACCAACTAATAAATATATACGCAGAGTCAATATCTGTATATCTCAAAAGATTCTTGAAACATTACTTTGGCTATATTGCTTCATTATATACGGACTTTTGTTCAGTTGCTATTGGTTAAGAATCTTCAAAAATCTTGCGTTTTGTGTGGGGGAATTTCATCATAAACCCACTAAATCTTTTAGCCTTTTACGTAATTAACAATATTTTTAATAGCTTCTTTGTTTGTGAAGTCCTGATTTTCTTTATACCCCGTAACCTTTTTAAGCAAAAATCTAGAAATGAAACTTAACTTGTCAAAGTTCACTCCCCCTCTTAGAAAGAATAATTCACCATCAATTTCTGATTTAGCTTTAATGTCTTCAATGTTGACTTCTTCGTATGAAGATAAACCAACCGCAAAGCAAACGATGTTGGGGTTATATTGTCTAATCTTCTTATAGTATCTTATTGTGCTAGCCATGATGGATTCACCATAAATTACCCGATCGTAATCTTTTAGCGATTTTAGTTTAATTCCTTTGATTGATTTAGCCTCAATTCCTGTTTCTTCACTAATCCACATCGCATATTGTTTCGTAAATCCTGTTTTGCTCTTATAAATAATTATTTCATTCATTGCTGCTTTCTCCAGTATGTACATTATACAAAACCATAATACTTCCACTAACAGTTGCTTTTCAATTGGCAAAGAGACATAAAAAACGCCATTTGACGTGAATTTTTAGCATTTGAGATTAACGCTATTTTTTAAAAAGAAACTGCTTTGTGAAATCGGCCAAAATTGAAACTGCGCTATGAAACCTTGACTTCAATTCCAAGAACGCCATATTTTTGAATTTCTTCTTTTTTATAGTAAGTAAGCATGTCACTAGGATTCGCTTCTTCATTTGCTTGATAGCCAATAGAAATCTTGTCGTGGTTTTTATATAGTTCCTCAAAATCTCTATATTGATATTTAGCTAAAACTAAACACTCAATTTTTTCATTTGTTTTGGCATTTATAAATTTGATGATGTCACCTGGATTAATAAGTTTTCTTTTATCATCATTCAATCTCATCTCAATGGTTTTGCAACCGCTTTTAATTGCTTCAAAAGAATCGTTCCATAAATTCATTTCGTATTTCATGCTATTCAACTTCCTCGTAATAATGTGAGCAGTCAATTCCTTTAAGGAATAGTTCTCTATTTTCAATTTCTATCGTTAATTCGTTTTTCAATAAAGAATAAATTCGTTTTGAATCAATTGGGCTCTCACTCATAGCTTTTTGATAATCAATCTTTTCAATATTTGTGAAATTTTTAATGACCATAATAACATCAGTAGCGGAATACCACCATTTGTTTTTATTAGGATCCCAAATTGCCCTGATTTGTTTATTCAAAAAGTATCTAATAGAGTGTTTTATCATATTAATATGATAACATTCATCTATTCAGTTGTCTATAAATTGTATACAGCTCAAATAAAAACAGGACTCTTTTATTAGTCCTGTTGTTTAATGTACTTCCTCGAGTTTTGGTTTTTAATGTTATCGAAGAAGGTGCTTTTACTTAAGCCGCTATATTTGAGCAAATCGCTTAATTTATACCTAGCCTTCAGTTCATCGACAATCTTTACTTTTGTTTCGATTGCTTGCTCTTCTTTGAAGTGAGGGCCAGAGATTTTTTTAAGTATTCGTTTTCCATTTCGAGATATTTCAATCTCTCTTTGAGCTCCTTGTCAGCCAAAAATCTTTGTCTATCCTCATGTAAGAGATACCTCTTTCTACCTGATGATATCTGTATAGCATCCTCGCCTTTTGTTTTGTATAAGTTGACCCAATCTTGGACAACATGGGGATTAGGCATGCATTTTTCTAATGCGATTTGTCGGCAAGATTTT
This sequence comes from Bacilli bacterium, assembly GCA_028702495.1. Classification (GTDB taxonomy): domain Bacteria; phylum Bacillota_I; class Bacilli_A; order ML615J-28; family CAG-698; genus JAQVOS01. Next base: position 1,871 of record JAQVOS010000075.1, on the reverse strand, counting down.
TCGCCACTCAAAACTATTTTAATGGCTTCTAATTTTTCTTTTCTGGTGTAGACAACGCTGTCACGATCGACAAATCCTTTTTCTCCCCACATCTTATAGAGTTTGTAATAATATTGGATTTTGTCTTTACCGACGCCATAGATTTCACAAAGTTCCATTAACTTGAATTGACCAGTATCATATTTCTTAGCCATTTCAAACTTTAATTCGATAGTAATTTTCATTAAAAAACCCTCCTTTATCGTACCATTTTTGGTCCAATAAACGGGGGGAATTTCATTAAAATGGTGCCCGCGGCCGGAGTCGAACCGGCATGGCTCTAAACCGATGGATTTTGAGTCCATTGCGTCTACCAATTTCACCACGCGGGCATTAAACACGCTGTGATTATTATATAAAGAATGTGGAAAAACTCAACCAATTTTTATTGACGCTAATGTCACAAATCACGCATTTAGATTGTTGTTTATATCCTAGGTGCAATATAATCCAATAAAAGAGAAGATTGTTTGGTATTTACTTATGAACATAACTAACAAGGAACTAAAAAACTGGGCCGAACAAATAAAGTGTGGCCAAATGTCTAGTTTTGATCCTTTTTATGAAGCTACCAAACGCGTTATCTTCTTCAATATTTATAGTTATGTCAAGCATCATGAAACAGCAGAAGATCTTCTGCAAGATACTTATATCGCTTTTTTAAAATCCGCGAATAGTATCGATAATTCTCAGCCAATTCTCGCTTATCTATTAACAATTTCAAAGAATTTGTCACTTAATTATTTAAGAACAAGTTCTCGCCAAGTCCCTTTGGATGAGGCATTCGAAGACACTCATGGAGTGAATCAGAATTACTCAATTGAGGAAGATGAACTTATCAAGAAAATTAGAGACCTACTCAAGCCCCAAGAATTTCAAATATTCTATCTAAAAGCAGTGGAAGAATATACTCATCAAGAGATAGCTACTCTACTGCATAAATCGCTGGGAACCATTACATGGGCATATAACAACGCAATCAAAAAATTGCAGAAAGGACTGAAAAATATCTATGAGATTAAATGATGAATCAAAAATTAAAAAGTCTTTTGAAGAAGTAAAAATTACCACCACTTCAGAGATGATTTTGTCAGCCTTTGAAAAGCAAAAATTTGCCCCTATGCAGATGAATACTAAAACGAAGAAAAGACCTTCATTATGGTTTTCTTTGTCGATTGGTTTTTCTTCTGTTGCTCTCGCGTGTTCCTCTATCGCGGGTATTGCTGTTCTTTTAAATAATCAAGATGTTTATAATCCAATCATTATTAATGATCGCCATTTACAAGCTGCTTTTGAATTATACACGGGGGTTAATTTGCTATCATATGTAACTGATACACCTTCTTTAGTTAAATCTCTCAGCAGTGAATTAGGTGGTGCGAATGATGAAGTGGCTGAAAAGCCCACTACTTCGCTAGAGTTTAATGAAGTTGTTGAAAAATACCACCAAAATCACAAACTTTATACCTCTTTATTAACCAAGGGAGATAAAATTCAATATCAGGTTACCAATGGAACATTCGTTGGAGATTATGGCACCTATCAATATCAGATGTTAATCGAAGAATCATATTACTTTTATTACAGTTACGATTTTGCAGAAGAGAATGAGGAAAGCCAATTTTTTGGAGAACTACATATCGGCGAATCAGCTGTATATCTCGTCAATTTTGAGATTGAACAAAACATTTACACCAATAAAAAGGAAGTTGAAATCACTATTAATTTGGATGAAAATTCAAGTTTGGAAATTGAATTCGCCACTAAGCCAAATCGATATTCTTATGAATATGCTTATGTGGAAAACGGAGAAGAAACTAAATCCATCGAAA